>JBBQSW010000014.1:0-19095 GCA_038213575.1 Chitinophagales bacterium
TAGTTTGGTCAGATTATTTTGAGATGAGACTAGGCGCGACGAAGGATTGTAGCGGGCTCTCCATGACTGAGGCGCAACAAAGTATCAGTTCAAAAGAGTCGAACAAACCGTCAAAGACTTCGTGCCCCTGCCACTAGCAATCAAACCGAAGTCAAATTCATCACAAAAAACAGGATCCCCCTCTGTAGCCAAAAGCCACAGAGGGGATCCTGTTTTCTTGAAAAAGCCTTGTTTTTAACAAAAAATCAATCAGTTTCCACACTTATCCCACTTTTTTTCTCCTTCCCTTCTCCTTTCTTCTTATCTGCAACCTTGATCCGGCTACCCCCTTCAAGTTTTCGGGCAATGGCCGAATAAGGGCCCGTAACCACCATTTCACCTTCTTGCAAACCTGATACGATTTCGATATAATCATTGTCCTGAATACCGGTCTTCACCTCCCGAACCCCAACGGTATCACCCGACACTACGAACACAATTTCTTTGATAATGTCATTGTTCTCCATCACTTTGGGCTTGGGTTCATCCTCGTCCTCCTTGTCTTTGTCTTTCTCGTCCTTTTTATCATCGTCGCGAGCGGTGACGGCGATGATCGGCACCGAAAGCCCTTCAGCAGTATGGGTAAAAATATCCACCGATGCAGACATCCCTGGGCGGAAAGGGTAGCGGCGACCATCTTTGAGTAGATCGGTATACGAAGCAGCATCTACCTGAATTTTTACCACAAAGTTGGTCACTTGGTCCGTATTGAGGCTTGCGCCTCCTATGCCGCCCACATTGCTCGCACTATTGGCAATTTCTGTGACCTTGCCTTTGAATTTTCGGCCCAAATAAGCATCCACCTCAATATCGGCGTCGTCGTTGAGGGATACCTTTAGGATGTCGTTTTCGCTCACATCCACTTGCACCTCCATGGTGCGGAGGTTTGCCACGCGCATCATTTCGGTGCCAGCCATTTGGAGTGTACCTACTACCCGCTCGCCTTTTTCCACGTTCAGCATGCTGATGATACCGCTCACCGGGGCAGTCACGATGGTTTTCTGGAGGCTGGTGCGGAGTTCTTTAAGGCGGGCATTGGCACTGTTGATGCCATATTCAGATGCCCTGACACCCGCTTGGGCACTGGAAAGGCTACTCTGTGCCGATTTTATACCAGCTTCCAATGCCGCCACGGCGCTTTCGGCAGACTTTAAGTTGCTCAGCGAAGTTTCAAAATCGGCAGTAGAAATCACACCGTCTTTGTACAGTTTTTCATTGCGCTGGTGTGTGTTGCGTGCCACGTCGAGTTGTGCCAATACGCGTTGTCGGTCTGCTTTCAACTGTTCTATTTGTGCGCTGCTTCCTAGCACGTTGGAGCTGGAAATCTCGCGTTGCGAGCGGGCTGTTCCCACCGAGGCTTGGCCTTGTTCCAGTGCGCTTTGATACTCGTCGGGTCTTATTTTAGCAAGTATCTGGCCTACAGTGACAGAGTCACCTTCTTTTATATAAAGTTCTATGATCTCGCCCGAAACGTCGGAGCTGATCTTAACCTCCGTTTCTGGGAAAATTTTGCCGCTTGCGCTCACCGTTTCTTTGATGGTACGCTTTTCGACCTTTTCAACGGCTACTTCCTCCCCTTTTGGTTTTTGGCGAGATTTGAATATAGCTGCCCCGATAAGCAGTATAAACACGCCGATGAGGACATAAAGCAGGGTTCTGTTTTTTCGTTTGGGCTGTAGACTTGCCATGTTGTGATGATGCCTTTGGTAGAGAAAAACTGATTTCGCATGCGAAGGTCAATTTTGATTCGCTGTTAATAATAAGACTTGGATAAAAGGGGCAAAATGGCGGATGAAGATTCGGGATTGAAGGTAAAAAAAATCGCCGGAGCGATGTGGGCATCTCTCCGGCGAAGCAATCACGCAAAGCGTGGAAAAGTTGGAAATGAGTTTAGGTGGGCAAAAATGGGTGTGGAATCACTCTTTGTTTTCATGCATCCTACTTCGGATGCGCTGTATGAGTGCCGGAGAGGCTTTTTCGCGCGACAGGTTTGCTTTGAGCAAGGAGCGCAGTGATTCCACATCGGGGGATTCGGGTTGTCGGGGGGCCGGCTTGTCCGAAAAGACTTGTTGTTCAAAAATGGCTTGGTCTTCCGGGCTGTTGGCGGTTATTGGGCCAAGAGCCCGGAGTTTGTCGCTGGCGGGTATGCCCGTTTCTTTGCGTGCGTTTTTCATGCTGACGTGAATTTTTGCCGGCATTCTGTCGCTGGGATTGCTGCCTCCATAACTGCCATTGTCTACAAAGCCGGGTAGCCCATATTGCCCGCTGCGGTTGCCAACCGCGCTAAGACATATTGATACGGGCCACCAATTTATCACGGACGCTGAGACGAGGGCCAAGCAAGGGAGGGAGCGGGCATCGGATGCCTGCTTGCCTGCGGAAAAATGCTGACGTGTGAATAACATGGTGATGATTTTTTAATTTAGATGAGGTTGTTGAGGTTGTTGAGAATGTTGAGCGAAAAAAGGGTTTGCCGCGGGCAGTTTCTAAAACTGCTGTCGGCAAACCCTTTTATTTTACGCTGCGCTGGGGACATCTTCGTCTGTGCCTACGTTGCCCTCGTTGTCTTGCACGTTGTAGCCTTTTGAGCGTCCGTACAGTTCTAGTTTTTTCGCCAAAACATTGCGGGCGCGGTGCAGACGCGAACGGACGGTGCCAATCGGGATGTCCAAAATGGCCGCGATTTCCTCATAGGTAAAATCCTCCAGATCGAGGAGTACCACGGTGCGGAAGTTGGCCGAAAGGGCATTGACGGCGAACATGACTTCATCACCCATGCGGTCGTGGCGCGGGTTTTCGGCTGAAGGCAACAGGCGCACCGTTGGATCTTCAATATCGCGGGTACGTGGCTGCGTCTTTTTGCTACGCCATTCGTTGATGAAAGCATTGCGGCAGATTCGGAACAGCCATGCTTTGGCGTTCGTCTCAGCAGTATAGCGCTCGATGAAACGCCACGCCTTCATAAATGTCTCTTGAGCAAGGTCTTCAGCCTGTGTCTTATCGCCCGTAAGGCGATAGGAGAACGCATAGACGGCATCGAGCAATGGAATGAATTCCTGCTCGAATACTTGACTTTGCGCACAGTTTGCCTTGTAGGTTAAGGTAGCCATAGAGGTTTTGGTTTGGTGAATCGGAACTGCAAAGGTCGCCGATAGACCCACACAACGCAAGGGGGTAGGTGCCGAGTTCCCGAAAACCAGATTTTTTTAAAATTTATTTCATAGGTACTAACCGTCTATTGTGTACCAACTGATCTGTAACAATATTTGTCATGTCTTCACTTTGTTGCGACATGACAATTGTGCGTACACAACAAGCGGATAGTCAGTAAATTTATTGGCAAAAGCCAAACGGCTTAAAAAGCTACCCCTTTTTTATAAAAATCAGTGCCTAATCGGAGTTCTCCAAAAGTGCTAAACCGTTCCTCGATTTCTCGTTCGCCAAATAGAAAGCATCATTCGAATAGCGAAAGCAGGTGCAGCAAGCGCGCTTCCTACGCCAAAAAATAGCATTTCACCCCAAATATATTCCTCAATGGCGGGCTGTTGCGCAACAGGAAGGTGCCCTGTGAGCGGCTCCCAAGTTTGCTCCTCTATAAACCCCAAAAACTCATTGACTCTTTCAATCAATAAAAAGGAAAGCGGGAACATGAGCATCATCAGCACAATTTTAAGTACTTGTTGCTTGTTGATAAAGGTGTGTTTTAGCAGGAAAATATAGCGCGTCAGCGTAATGAGCACCACGACGAACAGTACGTTGGTGATTTCAAATGGCCACACATACATCGCTTTGTGAATAGGCCGCAGTACAACCCAAACAACGATGGCTGTGATGACCCACCAGAGCAGTTCAAGCGTGATTTTCAAGGTATTAGATTTGTTCATGGTGTTTTTTTAATTTGAATGACTCCTGTTGAGCTGAAATTTAATCCAATCCTATATGTTTGGCTTGTCCCCAAAGACTCCCCACCAACATGCCCAACACACTCGCCGCCAATCCATACAATATGGTCGGCACTTCGAGCAGCACTTGCACCGTGCCTGAAAATTCTCCCGACTTGGCCAATGGAGGCAAGAGCCAATTGGTTAGAAACCAAACAACTAAACCCGATACCATAGCGGCAATGGCTCCGGTTCCCGTGGCGCGTTTCCAATAAAGCCCGGCGATGAGCGGCACAAAAAGTGACACAAGACTGAACGCAGAGGATTCGCCCACCAATTCAAAAATATTGTTGCGCGACATAGCCATGAATTCTGTGACAATCGCCACACCGATCAGTGAAATGCGCATAATGCGCAAAAGTTGCGCATCTGTGATATTCCTATAAAGTGGCTGTACGAGGTTTTGGCCAATGACCGTGGCTGGTGTCAGCATCGCGCCACTGCAAGTGCTCAGGATGGCTGATATTAATGCCCCAAAAAAGAAAATTTGCATGACAAGTCCACTATGCTGGAGCACCATGGTCGGGATGATTATCTGAGCATCCCCTGCTAAAAGTTCGGGGTAGAATATCCTGGCACAGTAGCAAATGATGAATGGCAACATTGCTACGGTAAGGTACATAAAAGAAGAAGTATAGCAGGCCCATACTGAGGACTAAACATTTTTGGCAGCCCTCGACCAGCCATCACAAAATCGGAGGTCGTTTTTACACGCCGTGATGCCCACCAATCCACTAACAAAGTACCCAGTAGATACAGGGCAATGAAGCCAAGCAAGAGTCCATTTCCCATGAGAAAATTAACAGGGTTGTGATTTTTGCGCCAAAGGTAAAAATGTGCGCAAGGATACTCCCTGCTTTAAAAGCCGTTTCAATCACAGGTTGGCCCGCTTAGTTAAAATGTAGGAAAGAGTGGCACCGCCAAAATAATACCAGTCTTTTCGTTCGGGATTTCCATTAAGGCTCACGCCATCCAAATAATCCGAAAACATTGGCCTCAAGCCCACTTCTGCCCCGATCACGAATGATTCGTTTATATCTGCACGAACTCCTATACCCATCGTGGCGATGAGGAACTGCTGACGTGACTTTTTCTCTGGAAGGGGGTTTACCACAAATCTATATTGGTCTTCTGGCGCACCATAATACTTGACCTTTACCCCAGTAAGTATTCCACCCACACCCAAGTAGAGGTATGGTGAAAGAAAATGTTGGTGAATACCCGTATTTGAAAAACGATCTTTACCCAAAATATGCCATTCGCCGCCAAACCCCAATTCGAGTATGTCAGTGCGAAAACTGAAGCTGCGTCGTCGTAAGAATGGGTCTTTTGCATTCGCGTCATCGCCAGTAATTGAACCAGCATAAAGATTGGCCCTCAGCGACATTTTTTTAGAGAGAAAATATCGTGTAAAGGCTCCATAACCCAGGCGTGTTTCAGAAAGTTGAATGTCCTTTTCGGCAATATCGCCGGAATAATTGACACATCCCAAAAGCACCCCGGTCTCCCAATACCGTGGGTTGGACTTATTTTTTGTCTGGGCCAACAAACTAAGTGCAGAAAAGAAAAATAGCGGAAAACACAAATGTTTCATAATTCAACGGCTGATTTAAAACGAAGAAGGTGCAAAGTTCTATCATAAAGGATGGAGAAAATCAAGTTAGCACCTTATTTATAGGATACAAAGTGATTAAGTTTTGCCGTTTCCCAGCATATCAGGGCTTAACTTTTTACATTTGCCGGGTCTAAGAGGCTCCAACACTGCCCAATGCTTTTTAAATCCAACGACCATGGCTCTCGACCAGCAGCACGAACACGAACGAAATGAGATGTCTTTTTTCGACCATATTACCGAGCTGAGAGTTCACCTTCTCCGCTCTGCGCTCGCTATAGCGGTGGTGGGCGTGATCTGCTTTTTGAATAAAGACTTTGTTTTCACCACCCTCATTTTTGGACCGCGAAACCCTGATTTTATTACTTATAGAGCACTTTGTAGCTTTTCTCACTGGGCAGGTGCAGGCGAGGCAATGTGTTTCACTCCACCCGTGTTCAACCTGATGACTCGGCAATTGGGTGAAGTACTGATGCAACATTTGTATGTGTCGTTTTGGCTGGGAATCATTGGCGCTTTCCCGTTTATTTTTTGGGAATTCTGGAAGTTTGTGCGCCCCGGTCTACTCAAAGACGAGCGAAAAGCGGTGCGTGGTATTGTCGCCATTTGCACTTTCCTTTTTCTGTTGGGGGTAAGTTTTGGCTATTTTATTATCGCCCCATTTTCTATTAGTTTTTTGGCGGGTTATACACTGGAAGGACTTGAGGTGTCGCCCACGCTAGATTCATACGTGACTTACATGACGATGTTCACTTTGCCTACTGGATTGATTTTTGAGATGCCGATTTTTGCTTATTTTTTAGCCAAAATTGGACTGATAGGCCCGGCTTTTTTGCGAAGTCACCGCCGGCAGGCCGTTGTGGTCGTACTCATCGTTTCAGCCATTATCACCCCACCCGATGTAGTGTCGCAAACAATGGTATCTATTCCACTTTTTGGTCTTTATGAGGCAAGTATTTTAGTCGTGGCTAGGGTACAACGTAACCGTGAAAAAGCGCTTATAGCCGCCGAGAGCAAAAGTCGGCAAGTAAAGCCTTACGATGAAGACTAAGAAGTTGTTTGAGATGTTTGTCCATTGTCCAATAATCCAAGGTACAGCTTATGCTCAAATATCTCCTGCGTCGAATACTTTTGGCCCTGCCCACCTTGTTGGTCATTTCATTCTTGGCGTTTGCGTTGGGCAAATGCGCGCCGGGCGATCCAGTAGTGAATGTTTTTGGCGAGGAGACCTACAACACGCTCGACCCGGAACAACAAGCTGAAAAATACCGCCCCAACGCAGTTCGACTTGGGCTGGATGGGCCAACTTTTTATCTCACCTTTACCACAACGGCTTACCCAGACACACTTTGGCGCATTTTTCCGATCGAACGACGTGAACGATTGGAAAAAATGATTGGCCAAACAGGCAATTGGCCCGCCGTTAAAGATCTGGATAAAGCGGTGTCTGAAGTAGTCCGCGCTATTGAAGCACTTCCTCAAAACCTCCCGCAAAGCACTCAGCTTTTGAGCGAACTGCCTTTTTTGATTAGAGCCGACAGGTTAGACTTGCTGGATTCAGCGGTGAACCGCCTGAACTTGTTAGCCGCCAAAATCTCCGGGTCAGGATTTCCCGAATCATTGCCCAATGTAGCATCTACTGAATTCCGAAAGCCGGAGACCCCGTATCCCAGGTTAACCAATGCGCTTTTACGACTCGATTCTTCGGCATATATCTTACGCACCCAAAAATTTCCAGACAAATTTCGAAGGCCCGCAATCCATTGGCACGGGATTGAGAATCAATACCACCAATGGCTCAAAGGTTTCCTGACAGGCGATTTGGGCCTAACTCGGCGGAGGGTGGACGTCTGGCTTGATTTGCAATCAAGCCTGCTTTCTACCTTGACAATCAGTTCTCTGGCTATATTATTGGCCTATCTGATTGCCGTACCACTTGGAGTAGAAATGGCTCGGCACAAAGGCCGCTGGCTAGATCGCTGGGGAAAACGCACTTTGTTTTTTCTTTTTTCGATGCCCGTCTTTTGGCTGGGTGGACTGCTCCTCATGATTTTTACGAATACAGAATGGGGGCATAACCTGCTACCCTCCATTTACTTTGATGTTCAAGATGCCTGGCAGCCTGGCAAAACTACTTTTGGTGGTTGGTGGAGCGCCAATGCTCCCAAATGTGTGCTTCCGATCATTATTTTAACCCTTCATGCCTTGGCGATATTGGCCTTGCAAATGCGTGGAGGAATGCTCGGCACCTTGGGAGAAGATTATATCCGCACAGCAAGAGCCAAGGGAGTGGGAGCAGAGGAAGTGTACTGGAGTCATGCTTTCCGAAACGCTCTTTTTCCGATCATCACAATATTTGCGAGTATACTGCCCGCTGTGTTTACAGGTTCGTTGGTGGTAGAGGCACTATTTAACTTTCCAGGCATGGGCAACAAAACTTTCGAGGCATTTCACGGAAATGATCTCCCGCTGCTTTCGGCAATTATGATGATTGCAGCAACGCTTTCGATATTGGGAAATCTACTCGCGGACGTGCTGTACGCTTGGGCCGACCCGAGGGTGCGGTTTTCAAAAAAAAACGGCTAATTTTCTGAATGTCAGAAAATTAGCCGTTTCTAATTTGAGGTTTCCAGCGGATTCGAACCGCTGTAGCAGCTTTTGCAGAGCTGTGCCTAACCGCTCGGCCAGGAAACCTTATTTCGTAAAGCGGGTGCAAAGAAACGGGTTTTTCCTTGAAACCCACAAGTCTCCAGCCCGATGATTTTTATTTTTCTGTAAATATATTCCTCAATTCTGGAAACAGCCGCGAATTGCACCAATTTTCACGAAAGGCCTTCCCGACTTATACCCAAGATTATTCGTGAAAATTCGTGCAAATCGCGGCTATTTCCATTTCGCACAAAGAAATATCTTCCTAATCCCTTGATTTTCCCGACCCTTCATACATTTGGGCTGCCTTAACCAGACCCAAATTTTTTGCCACACCCTTTCTTAATTCACTTTTTTCAACTGGACACTCATGGGTTCTGCTTTACAATCTTTGGATTATGCCGTTTTCATCCTGTACTTTTTCATCGTTTCGGGATATGGTTACTGGATTTATCTTAAAAAGAAATCCGGCGAAAACACCGCAACCGATTTTTTCCTTGCTGAAGGTGCGCTCACATGGTGGGCCATTGGGGCATCACTCATTGCTTCTAACATCAGTGCGGAACAGTTTATCGGAATGAGTGGTTCTGGCTTGGCCAGGGGCGTGGCAAGTGCCTCCTCCGAATGGAGGGCTGCTGCCACACTGATTGTGGTGGCGGTATTTTTTATGCCCGGCTACATCAAAAACAGGATATTCACTATGCCGCAGTTCCTCGAAAAGCGATACAGCCCATTGGTAGCCACCATGATGGCGGTATTCTGGCTGTTGGTGTATGTGTTTGTAAACCTCACGGCCATACTATATCTCGGCGCACTGGCCATTGATTCGATCACCAATTTCAACATTGATTTTAACCTGTTTGGAATCCCTTGGTTGCACGTCAATGGCTTTACCGTTTGCGCGCTTTTTTTGGCAATTTTCGCCATTTTCATCACACTGGGCGGGATGAAAGTGATTGGATACACCGATGTTATTCAAGTGGCAATTCTAGTATTGGGCGGGCTCTTCACGACCTATCTCGCGCTTGATTTAGTGGCGCAACAGTTTGGAACACAAGGCGCAATCGCTGGTCTTAGCCTCATCAAAGAGCAAGCGCCGGACCATTTTCACATGATATTTGACGAATCGAACAAATATTATAAGGATCTTCCGGGCCTTACGGTCTTGTTTGGCGCTATGTGGATTGCCAATCTGAACTATTGGGGCTTCAACCAGTACATTACACAACGGGCGTTGGGCGCCAATATCGAAACAGCACGCAGCGGTCTTCTCTTTGCGGCGTTCCTGAAATTGCTGATGCCAGTCATTGTGGTGTTGCCGGGCATTGCGGCTTACGTTCTTTACCAGAAAGGCATGTTCCAACAAGAGATGGTGAACGCGGCAGGCGAAGTGAAGCCCGACAAAGCTTACCCAGTACTGCTTAATTTGCTTGGCCCTGGCCTTAAAGGCCTTTCATTCGCAGCCCTTACCGCAGCCATTGTGGCCTCACTGGCAGGCAAAGCAAATTCAATTGCTACGATTTTCACGCTCGATCTTTACAATAAGTATGTGGAAAAAGGAGCGAGCGAGGAAAAACAAGTAAGAGTGGGCCGTTGGACTATCCTGATTTCAATGGCTATTGCAGTTTTGGTAGCACCTCAATTGCAAAAGCTCGAACAGGGCTTCCAGTTCATCCAAGAATTTACAGGGCTAATTTCCCCTGGGGTAGTGGCTATTTTCTTGCTGGGCTTTTTCTGGAAACGCGCCACCGCTAATGCAGCATTAGTGGCAGCACTCGCCACCATTCCTTTGGGAATTGCCTTTAAAACCTACATGCCCGAAGTCCCCTTCCTAAATCAAATGGGCTATGCCTTCTTGATTCTTGTTGCGCTCATGGTCATCATCAGCTTGGCCGATCCTAAAAGCAAAAACAACCCAAAGGCAATGGAAGTGGACGTTTCGATGTTTAAGACCTCTCAAACGTTTGTCATTGGCGCACTACTCATTGTAGGTGTTTTGGCAGCACTGTATATAGTGTTCTGGTAACAACTGGATTTGAAAGATAAAAATTTGAAGGGTTTATGAAGTTGATAAGGGTTTATTTTTTGAGCAGATATTATCAATCCTTATGAACTTCATAAACCCTCATAAAGCTCCTAAATCCACCTACTCCAAACTTCGAACCCATTTTTTGATGCAAAAATTGATCTTGTTTCTTTTCCCTCTGATTGCAAGTTCATGGCAACCTCAAGGGAAAATATATTTCCGTAACCCTTCCTTTGAAGATGCTCCGGGTGCTGGTAAATGTCCAAAAGGTTGGTACTTTACCTATAAAGGAAGCACCCCGGACATTCTACCCGGGGCTTGGGAAATCATGTTCCCAGCCCAGGAAGGCAAAACCTGCGTCGGTCTTATAATTCGGGAGGACGGCACCCGAGAGGATATTACACAAACATTGTCTGAGCCACTCCTCAACGGGAAGTGCTACACATTCACCCTCTATCTTGCCCACGCGCCCAAATATGTAGGCTACAACAAACCTACTAGATTACGAATCTTTGGCTTCTTGGAGAAAGGTGGGAAAAGTGAACTTTTGGCCACATCCCCATTGATTGACCATGCAGATTGGCGGCAATACAAGTTTGATCTTAGCCCTTCATCCAATGCAACCCAGTTGCTCTTCGAGGTGGATTATGCGCCAGGGGTCTTTTTCAAATACAAAGGCAATATTTTACTCGACAACTGTTCTGCCCTTGAAAAGTGTGTGCGCGCTTAGACTGGATTTACAAGATTGGCAGGATTCTGTGCAGAAACAATGAAAGACTCTAGTCCAGTCAATCTTGCAGAATCCTGTAAATCTTGTCAAAAGAACACAAAACACGATGCCCCTTAGCCGATTCATTTCTATTTACCTGGATTTCAAGGTTTTAATTCTGTTTTTCTTTTGTCCAATTGTGCTTATGGCGCAGTCGGACTCGCTTTCTGAATCTATTGTAGTAATAGAAAAAATCAATATCGAGGGAAATAAAAAGACAAAAGTGGGCACCATTCTAAGGGAATTGGAATTCGCTGTGGGCGATTCCCTTCCCGCCAGAGGCCTTCCTGCCGTTTTGGAGCGCAACCGCCTCCGTCTGATGAACCTTGGCATTTTTTCAGAAGCGAGCATCAGTGTAGCTGATTGGGGCAGCGAGGGGCGCGTAGTTCTGCGAATCCGTATCTCGGAAGGATGGTATGTGTTCCCCGTGCCGATTCTTTCGCTCTCAGACCGCAATTTCAACGTTTGGTGGAACGAGTTCAATCGTTCTTTTAATCGGGTGAACTACGGCCTTGATTGGAGTCAACTCAACCTCACCGGCCGGGCAGATGCACTGAAGGCCAAGGCCCAATTCGGTTTTACCAATCGCTACGAACTCGCTTACCGAAGCCCTGGCCTCAACCGCAACCGCACACTTGGCTTGGAAGCCAGCCTTTCATACAGCCGAGCCCACGAACTGTCGTACAAGACCACGGCCAATAAACTAGAATTCTTGAAAGTGCGCGAAACCTGGCAGTTGGAGCAGATTTTGGCTTCTGTCACCTTGATCTCGCGCCCCAAACTGTTCCAAAGCCAATCCTTTACACTCGAATATCGCGACAACCAGATAGCCGATACGGTGGCCCAGGTGCTAAACCCAGATTATTTTTTAAAAGGTGCAACCCGCCAGCGCCATTTCAGTGCGGTATATTCGCTCTCGTTCGACTATCGCGACATTCGGCCCTACCCTCTGAAGGGATGGCGTGCATTTATTGAAATCAGAAAAAACGGTCTGTTACCTTCGGACGACCTTCAACTCTTCCGGGCCTTTGCGGAATGGAACCAATATTTTTCCTTCAATAAATGGCTGAGTCTCGAACTCGTTGGAAAAGTCCGCGCCAGCCTTCCGCGCCGCCAACCCCCGCAGAGCAACAACCAAGCACTCGGATACGGCGGCAATCTGGTGCGCGGGTATGATTATTATGTGGTGGACGGATTGGATTTTGGTTTATTGCGTACTTCATGGCACTTTCGTGTATTAGAAGATGTGTTTTATTTGGGGCGTTTTATGCCGATCAAGGCGTACCGGAAGATGCCCATAAAAATCTATTTTGCGCTTAATAACGACCTTGGTTGGGCCAACGACCCCTATTACAATGCCACCAACCCACTCAGCAATCGTGTGCTCTATGGCTATGGACCCGGACTTGATTTTGTGCTTTACTACGACAAATCTATCCGCTGCGAATGGACTTGGAACGATCTTGGCGAAGGCGGTTTTTTTCTCCGGGTGAATACGGGACTTTGATACGTGCGTTTATCCTCATAAATCCGCCCTGTTACCCACATCTTCCCCAGAACATCGCCGAACACGCTTTCTTTGCACTTGATTCACAAGATTTTTGAAAAGAAAAAGTGGGGAGAACGTTTTTTTGTTGTCCAAACAGATCAAGTTTGAACCGTTAAATATATGCACACAGATCACCGCGATGCCTACCGCTCATTTGCCGCCGCGCTGCCCGATCTGCCGCTGTTCATGCAGCCGTGGTATCTTGATGCTGTGTGTCAGGGAGGTGAATGGGATGCGGTGATGGTGCAAAACGCGGGACAAACGGTGGCTGTACTGCCCTATTTTTTGAAGCAAAAACTTGGCTGGTGCTATGTAACGATGCCCCAAGTCTGCAAACAAATGGGGCCTTACCTGCATCCGGAATACCGCAGTTTGAAATGGGAAATGCGCCTTTACAAGGAATTGATAGCGCAGCTGCCGAAGGGGCTTGCAGCCTTTCAACAAAATTTCAATTACTCGGTCACGAATTGGCTTCCATTCTATTGGCAGGGTTTCCAACAGAGGACTTTATATTCTTATATGCTTTCCCTAAACGATTCGGAGGAATTGATTTTCAAGAATATAGAAAAAAATTACCGCAATAAAATCCGTTCCGCAGCATCCAGAGTAGTCGTCAGTCACGATTTGCCTTTGGCTGAATTGCACCGACTGATAGGCTCAAGTTTTGAACGGCAGGGCTTGGATCAGCCCCTTGAATTTTCTTTCTTGCAACGCATTTTTACTGCATTGATAGAACATAATTGCGGCAAACTCTTTTTTGCCAGCGACCCAAATTCAGGACAGCTGCACTCCGCAGCGCTGCTTGTTTGGGATAGTGACTCGGCCTATTATTTGATGAGTGGAGACGACCCTGCCTTGCGTTCCTCTGGCTCATCCATCTTGCTCAATTGGGCGGCCATACAGTATGCTAAAAATGTAGTGGGAGTCCCAGTGTTCGACTTTGAGGGAAGCATGATGCAGGGGATAGAGCAAGGTCGCCGTGATTTTGGCGCAGCACAACGACCCTATTTTCAGCTTCGGCGCGAGTGGTCAGTATGGTGGAAGTGGTGGAAGTTTTTGAGCGGGCAGTAGCAATGCCAACTGCTCCTGTTACCTCCGCTCGCCCGCCAAGCGCTGTGCCTGGCCAACCCAGTCGTCGCGATAGATTTTGCCAGGACTGATGTCCAGCGTTTTGGCCACAGAGATTACCGTATCATCGTCCCAATGGCTTATCTGGGCGAAGCTCGAAATGCCCATCCCCCCCAAGCGTTCCACAAAAGTGGCCATCCCCTTGATGCTTTTCAAATCATCTACTTGGGGCGCCGCGACACTTCCTTTTCGAGTGGTTTTGAGTTTTTGTGGCTGCGTTTCTGCTTTTTGTTGGATTTCGAGTTGAAGTATTTCTATCTCTGTTCGGGTTTGCGCAAGTTGTTGGCGAAGCGTCTCGCGCTCGGTTTCAAGCGCAATGGATTTTTGCTCGAAAGCAGCCAAGCGCTCTTGAGTGGCTTTGAAACCTCGGTAAAGCGTATCCCAATCTCCAATTTCTTTTTGGGTGGCGGAAAGTTGTTCGCTGAGTTCAGTATTTTGGTTACGAAGGCTCTTTGCCAGCACCTCAAGTGCTACTACTTTTTGCGCATACTGTGCCGCGGCAGATTCTGCGTTGGCGATGCGGGCGGCATTGAAAGGCGCATCTGGCAAAAGCGTAGTACGTTCATCCTCAAGAAGTTGTACGATGGCTCGGAGTTTTTCAACATCCAAAGAGGCCCGGCGAAAATCGGCTTCGCGCAAATCGTGCTGGTGTTTTATATGGGTATAGAGTCTTGCCAAAGTATTCTTTTCCTGTTCTATTCGGTTCAGTGCTCCACGCACCTCTTTTTCGGAGGTGTTGGCGCGCAACGACCACCCAATAATGGTGCCGGCCAGTGTGAAGATGCCCCACACCAGCCAAAAAAGAACCGGATCATCTAGAAAGAAACTCATTGTAAAATGCTTGTGTTGGCGACACATTAGCATAAAACATGCCGCTTTTCGCCAGACAAATTTCTAAACTTTTTGGAAATCAAGGGATTAGACTTTGAAAAAAATCAATTTTACCTAAAATTATTTTTTTGGAAGCCTAGCTCCTTTTTTAAAACCATTCTGAAATTGCGAAAAAAAACGCAGTTCTATCAGAATGTGATTTGGGCTTTCCTACTTTTGCCCCACATTTTTCGCACCACAAAATTTTGCAGGACAATATGGAAGACATCAAAAACTCGCGTGGCAAGGGATACTGCATTCTCTATATCCTTATGGGCCTGTTTTTTCTCACGGCAGTGTTGCTTATGCTTTACAATCGCAGCTCCGTGTTAGATTTCGGGCGGTAACATCGCCACCCAGCGTAAAATTTTAAACAAAAACCGCAAGAGGCGAAGGCACTGTTGCGGTTTTTTCGTTTTTGAGCTATGTCCATCAAACACGTCTTTTTCGACAATGACGGCACGATCGTAGATTCTGAGATTGTTGGCGCCCGCATCATGTTGAAGCTTCTTGCGCGGCATGGCCTTCATTTAGAGGAGCGTGCCTACAATATGCGTTTCCCGGGCCTATTAACCCGTGACATCTTGACTGCGCTTCAGCAGGAGGAGGGTTTCAATGCCCCCAAAGATTTTATTCAACAAATTCGCGATGAACACGATAAGGGCTTTTATCAATCGCTTCGTGCGGTACGAGGGATGCCCACGCTGTTCAGAAGCCTAAAGGTGCCCAAAAGCATGGTTTCTAACGCCAGCCTCCTTGGTGTGGAAAAATGCTTGAGAAAGCTGCGTTTGTTTAAAAATCTCGATGGTTTTATTTTTTCTGCCGAGCAGGTGGCGAAACCAAAACCATGGCCCGATGTCTACCTTTTTGCACTAGAAAAACTGGGGCTTTTGCCCCACGAAACGCTGGTAATAGAGGATAGCGTAGCGGGTATTTTAGCCGCTAAAAGTGCTGGTATTCAAACGATTGGATTTCTAGGCGCTTCCCACATCCATGATGGTCATGGTCAGAAACTATGGGAGGCCGGGGCGGATTATGTAGAGGCCGATTCCAAGGGCCTTTCCCAACTGTTGAAAAAAAAAGGAGCTGTTTGAGAATTTTTTTTAAAAAACACTTGACAGTCTCAAAAATTTTTCCGGCCTTTGCATCAGTTTTCATTTGGTTTTTTGGGGTTTATTAGCCGTCAGTCGCGCAAGCGTTCTGGCGGCTTTTTCTTTACCCGCCATAGCTGTTTCGCCTAACTCGAGCTTAAATAACTTGAGTTTTGGATAGGTTTCAGAAAAGCCGCATCGCGGCGACATTATGGTAGCGCCAGCGTTCAATGTTTTTCGGAACCGCGTAGCGGTGGCATTATTCCGGCGATACAATGGCACCGCTACGCGGTTCCTATTCCCCAAACGCCCTTGCGGGCTACCAAAATGTCACCGCTACGCGGTTTTTATTGAAACCACGATACGAACCCTCTCCAAAACGCACTGTAAATAAGTCAGTGCGACGGGCGGGTTCCGCCCTAGTGGCAGGGGGCCGAAGTCTTTGATATTTTGGTGAGATTATTTTTTGATGAGAAAAGGCGCGACGAAGGATTTTAGCGGGCTCGACAAGACTGAGGCGCAACCAAAAATCAAGTCAAAAGAGTCGAACAAACCGTCAAAGACTTCGTGCCCCTGCCACTAGCTTTCTCGGCTCCTTTGGAAGTGGAAAATATTTCCGTCCTTTGCCTACCCAAATTTGCCAACCTTTTTCTTTGCAGTGCGTTCCAGTCTAAATTTTTCATGGTGCAAACGACAGAACAAGTGGATGTGATCATTTACAGGGTGCGTGAAAACGGCCTTGAAGTGTTTTTCCCGAACCAGGAAAGTGAGGGTTCGCTTTCCGCCCCTTTTGGTGACGAGACTGAACCGGAACGGTTTGCGGCCCGTTATATTGAACTAGATCCTGTGGCCGATGCCAACGGCGATACCCGCAAAGCCATCGCCATTGAAGCGGATTGGCACGAGATTCCGTCCCTTCGTGCCCTGGTGTATGAGGACTTCCGTGTGGCAAAAGAAAAGGCCAGGCTCCACATCAAACACTTGGTGGTTGATTTTGAAAAGGGTACTTATGTAGCCGTGAAGGAAGCTTTCAAGCGGGTGCTCCCGCAGCAGTATGCCTTTTTGAAGGAACTCAAAGAGATTATTGCCGACAAGAATCAGGCAAAGTCCATATAGTAAGGCGAAATTTATTTCGCCAATGATTAGGTGCGAAATAAATTTCGCGCTACTGCAAGATCGCACTCTGACAAAGACCAATAAAGTCCTTCACAGCCGCCCTTGCTGCTCCTGTTTGGGCAGCGATTTTCATACTCGATTCTTTTTCCATCCAAGTCAACAAATCCAGCGTGGTTTGTGATTCCATTACTGCTTTTGAAATAAACCGGACGTCGGGTGTTTGCCAACGCTGCTCAATTTGGGCATAATAGTCTGGGATATTTTCGAGTACCAGTGAAAGCTCAGGGTGATCTGAAAACTGCTTTAAATACCTTAAAACAACGCAGCGATTTGGGTCAAAAAATGGACTCCCAGCGTGTGCCACACAATCGTCCAAAGCTGCACGGAGTTGTAACAACTGCTTTTGCTTTTCTGTGCTAAGTTGTTGTTCTTCAATAGAATATGCTTCTTTTTGAAGGCTTTTAGCCAATAATCTTTGTTGTTCGGAGGGCGCATTTGAAGGCGGGAGCGGCAGATGCAGCACTTCGTTTTTCAACTTGATTTCAAAAAAATCTTGCCGCGCAAATTTTTCCCAAAAATCGTGTTGCAAACGCTCAAGTCTGGCTTCGGGAGAATTACATGAAAACAGGGAAAGCAAGACAAATAGGGTGAAGGTTTTTAGCATTATCGTAGGCGAGTTCATTTCCAGCATTCTAATTGTTGGAACTTTTTTGCAGTGCGAACCTACAACTTTTTGTCACGGCCCAAAATACTCCCGGCGTTTTTCGACCTTCGCCCGATACAAAAGCAAATCCGTGTCGAATACCCAAATCAGTGAACAATCCGCCATCGCCGCCGCCTACCCAGACTTGGTGGGCAGCAAGGCTTCAGCGGGTAAACAACTAAACATCGAGGTCCTCTCCGCCGGAGCCGGCTCTGGGAAAACCTATACGCTCACCCAGCGCATGGTTGCGCTGTTGCAAAACGGCGTGCGCCCAGCAGGTATCATGGCCACCACTTTCACCAAAAAAGCCGCTGCCGAACTCCAAGAACGTGTACGCGTCAGTCTCCTCAAAGAAGGCATGACCGAAGCCGCCAACGAACTCGGCGAAGCGCTAATCGGCACAGTTCACAGCATTGGTACACGGCTATTGCAACGTTTCGCTTTTGAAGCGGGTGTGTCGCCACTGGTAGAAATCATAGCCGACGGCGACGAGCAACGCTTGTTCAACGAATCCCTTTCCCAGGTCCTGACGGAAGAACGCATCGAGCGCATGAATTTGCTCGCAGACCGCCTGGGTTTAACCAAAAAAAGCATCAGCGAAGCCTACGACTGGCGGCGCGATATTCGCAATTTGACCGATGTGGCGCGTGCTAATAATTTTGACAAGAAAATACTGGAAACGAGCAAGTTGCGCTCCTGGTCAACATTTGAACGGTTGCTCCCGCCCGTCCAAAACACCGATACGGTAGTCTGGAACAACCGCCTGCTTTCAGCCATTGACCAGACGGTAGCCGCCCTGGATGCGAACGAAGCCGACACCACCAAAACCACCCGCGAGGTCGCCGAAGTGCTGCGCCAATTCCAAAACCAACTCAAATACCGCGGCGAATTATACTGGCATGAATGGGTAAAAATTGCCAAAACCAATCCCGGCGTAAAAAGCCGCGATCTCATGGAAGATCTCCGGCAAATCGCCCTGAGCCACGACCAGCACCCGCAATTCCGAGACGACCTGCGGGGCTACATCGAACTGGTATTCGACATCGCGTCCGATGCACTTCACGAATACGAACAGTACAAAAAAAAGCGCGGCCTGATTGACTACACTGACATGGAAACTTACGTCAGCAGTCTGCTCCGCGTAGAAACCGTGCGCGAAACCCTCCGCGAAGAACTTGACCTCCTGCTCGTGGACGAGTTTCAGGACACCTCGCCCATTCAACTTGACATCTTCCTGCAAATCAGCCAACTAGCCAGGCATTCCATCTGGGTTGGCGATCCAAAGCAGAGCATTTACGGCTTCCGAGGTGCTGAACCTGCCCTTATGAAAGCCATCATCCGCGCCACGGGCGGGGTCAAAGACGAAAACATACTTAAAAAATCCTGGCGCAGCAGGCCCGACATCGTGTATGCCACGAATGCCATTTTCGAGCGGGCGTTTGAGGGAATGCCAAGGGAGCAAATTGTGCTAGAACCAGCCATAAATGATGAGGGTTTAGGGTTTAGGGTTGAGAGCGAAACACTCGGCTCAACCATCAACCCTCAACCCTCAACAGCGCTCCATCATTGGCATTTTCGCTCAGACCTGGACGAGCGGCGTCC
>JBBQSW010000015.1:0-18531 GCA_038213575.1 Chitinophagales bacterium
TGGATTATACCCGACCGCACTGCATTTTCCTGTTGAGTGAAATTCAGCGTATAGTTAATAAAGCCTTTACCGGCAAGATTGGTGCCACTGTTGAGTGATACCCCATAGGTTGCTCCGTCCCCTTCGCCGGTAATACCCGAATTGATATTTAGGGTGGAATATTCGTAGCGGTCTTTCAAGATCACGTTCATAACCCCTGCGATAGCATCGGAGCCATATTGAGCTGATGCTCCATCAAGCAAGATTTCCACGCGCTTTATAGCATCCGTCGGGATGGCGCTAAGGTCAACACCCGTTTCACCGCGACCAGGAGAAAACTGCACATAAAGCAAAGAGCTAAGATTTTTACGTTTGCCGTTAATAAGTACGAGCGTACGGCTAGGACCCATGTTCCTGATTTCATAAGGATCGAGCAGCGTGGTTGCATCGTTTACCGGGGTGTTCACTGAATTGAAAGAAGGCACCCGGTATTGTAGCGCTTTGTCAAAACTGTTTTGTCCGGTTAATTGCAAATCCTTTGCCGAGATAATGTCAATCGGCAGCGGAGAATCCGTGATAGTGCGCTTTGTGTTGCGGCTACCCGTACTGATCACCACCTCTTCGAGCGTAAGGTCGGAAGGCTCCATGGTTGCGTCGAGGGTTGTGGTGCCTCCACTTATGTTAACGGATTGGGTGACCGTTTTGAACCCCGTGTAAAGAAATTTGATTTGGTAAGTACCATTGGGCAGTGTGAGTGAATACTTGCCAAATGCATCGGTAGCGGTACTTTTTCCGGAACCCGCAGCACCCACAGAAGCACCCACCAGGGCTTCGCCGTTTTTGTCGGTCACGGTTCCTTGAAGAGTTCCTTGGGCTGAAATGGTTGCGCCAAAAAGGAGCAGGATGGCGACGAGCGCCAAATTGTTAAGTTGCTTCATACAAAAGATAGAGTTTAGTGATGGATACAAAGAATTCATCTGGTATTCTGCGCCGGGCAAATGTGGTGAGAATAACTTGAAACTGTGTATGTAATTTGGCTAAAATTTCGTGGTGCAATTATTGGCGGATAAAAACGGTGTCTGCATTAGACGCTACGAAAGGTCTTTTTGCCAAATACCTTAACATCAAAATAACGGGTAAGAGCCTTCACAAGCGTACTCACCGCAGAATTTTTACCTTTGCGCCAATAAATTGCCCCACCAAGCTTCAACACAAAAAACACTTGCCGTCAGCCAATTTCAACCCTCCTTTGCGGAAGTTGCTGCGGGTAAAAATATATCAACATCTTAAATTCGCCATGCTCCTCTCCAACGAACTGCTATTTCTTACAGCCGAAAAATCTGCGCTCGCTGATGCCAAAGGAGGTTTTGCCCGACAAGTGGCGGTATTGGCGTTGGACGAGCCTAATGCCGCTGCCAACCGGGACTTTCTTGCTAAAGTGCTGGCGGCAGCTCAATTGAATTTAGCACAAGATGCCTTTCTAACCGAAATTCCAGCAGCTGAACCCCGCGCCCTAGCCCCAGACTTAATCGAGTATCAACCCAAACAAGTACTTGTTTTTGGTATCTCCCCGGCCCAGTTGGGCCTTTCGTTTGAAGTACAGGCTTACCAACCCATGACGTTTTATGGCTGCACCTGGCTTTTTGCCGACAAACTTTCAGCCCTTGAATCGGACAAGGCAAAAAAGACCCAGCTATGGACGGCGCTGAAACAAATGTTCCTGTGATGCGCATCCTCCAACTCTGCCACAAGTTTCCCTACCCGCTCAAAGACGGCGGCGCCATTGCCGTCACCTACCTTGCAAAAGCTTACGCTGCACTCGGCCACGAGGTGACGCTGCTCACCATGAACACCAGCAAGCACTGGTTCGATATATCCAGTTTGCCGCCCGACTTTGACCACTACGCGGCCATGCATACGGTTTTTGTAGAAAACCATATTCGTCCCATACCCGCCCTGCGCAACCTATTGCTAAGCAAAAAATCCTACCACGTCGAGCGTTTTGAAAGTGTGGCATTCGCCGAAAAACTTGCCGAACTTTTGCAAGCCCAAACTTTCGATGTAGTGCAATTAGAATCCATCTTTCTTGCTCCATACCTGCCCATCATCCGTGAATATGCGCCTGCGGCAAAGGCTGTACTTCGGACGCATAATGTGGAGCACGAAATTTGGGAGCGTGTAGCCGACCATGCTCGTCTGTTGAAACAGTGGTATTTACGCAGCATTACTCCCAGACTCAGAGCCTATGAACTGGAACAAATCAACTACTGTGATCTGATAGTTGGCATCAGTAAACGAGATGTGGAACAGTTCAGAAATCTTGGCCTGCGCCAGCCCGCCACAGTATGCCCTATTGGTCTCGACTGCCGTGATTACCATCCTGATCCCACGAGTTTTTACCGCCCGCTTAGCCTTTCCTTTATCGGCTCGTTGGATTGGATGCCCAATCAGGAAGGTCTGCGCTGGTTTCTCGATTCGGTTTGGAAGCCATTGCTAGCGCCGAATTTCCCGGAACTCACCTTTCACATTGCGGGTCGCACCGCGCCACGTTGGCTACGCGAATTGGAGATGGAGCGTGTCACCTTTCACGGTGAAGTGCCCAGTGCCGCAGATTTCTTGAACCAACATACTGTAATGGTCGTACCGCTTCTTTCGGGTGGCGGTATGCGGGCAAAGATTTTAGAAGGTATGGCGGTAGGCAAAGTGGTGCTCTCGACACGTCTGGGCATGGAAGGTATCGAAGCCACCGACCGCCGTGAATGCCTTTTGGCAGAAAAACCGGAAGAATGGTTGGAAGCCCTGCGTTGGTGCTATTCTGAAGGAGATAACCTTGCGGTGCTAGGCGCGCTGGCGCGGGTTTTTTGTGCGCAAAATTTTGATAATGAGGCGGTAGCACGGAAGCTGGTGGAGGTGCTTGAAAGCAAATCCAATTAATTGTAACATATCCTCCTGAACGCCATTTTACACCGTTGTTTCATCCTAGAATTGACCATTGGGAAGAACATTTTGAAGAAATAGATGGACTTATTTCGCCGCTTAGGAACGCGGCACCAATAACTTAGTCATTTTATGCCGCGTTCCTAACCCTCATTGGAGAGGCTACAGTTCGAGTTCTGATGTTAAATTCTCCTGAGCGAATCATCTTGAGGCGTCAACTGGTAAGTTTTTGAAACTTGATAAGTTACATATTGACCAAAAAAGACAAAATCCGGGCAAATTCGACAACTACCTTTGCCCCATGAAACACATAAAACGCCTTGCGATAGCAACCTGCTACTGTCTCCTGCTGCTGCCTACTTTCAGCTCCGCTCAGGAAGTTTTTCAAAAAACTTATGATCACTTTTTCACCGACCGCGCAAATGCCGTGGAGGTTTTGCCCAATGGCAACATCGTAATGGTAGGCGCAACGGCCTTGCAAAACAGCAGCCAACAAAACATGCTAGTGCTGATGCTCAATGAAATGGGCGAAAAAATCTGGTCAAATACCTACTCCAATGGTCCGCGAACGGAGGCAATGGACATCATGCGTACTTCAGACGGCAATCTTTTGTTGGTGTACGATGCGTTCAATGCCAGCGGCGAAGCCAAGGCAAGTTGGATGAAAATAAAGTCTTCTGATGGGTCGGTTGTGTGGAGCCGTCGCGCTATTCCGAGCTGCCGACTGCCCAAAATATCACGCCTTCAAGATGGCTATCTGCTCACAGGCGATTTTGTGATTTCCTCCACGAACCGCGATGCCTTGGCTGTGAAAATCAACGAAAACGGCGATGTGGTATGGTACAAAATCTTCGGAGAACCAGGCTACGAGCAACTGGGCGAATGCTGGCAAGATCCAATGGGATTTATCCATTGCAGCGGTTATCACATCGAGATCAATGAATCACAAGGCATATACGCCCGTTTCAACTCCGTTGGGGATATGCCCGGCCCTATCCAGCGCTACTCCATTGGCGACAACACGGACTTGCTGAGCCATATTTCACCGCTCGAAAACAGTGGGCTGCTTTTCGCCGGAAACTCGCAGGGGTTCAATGACAACTTTGCACGAGCTTGGACCCTGACGACTGACCGCGATGGAAATCTGAAAACTTCCTATACCTACGGGATTGCTGGCAAACACGTCGGCGTGACGGATCTGATCACGCTCCCCGGCGACCAATTTGTGCTGAGCCTCGGCAGGCCCTCCCCAAGTACGCCCGCCACCTTGATCAAAATTAATGGAAACAACGATATGCTTTGGCAAAACACCTATAAAGGCGACGGCACGGGCAACATCCTCTGGCAGCTGAAACCGCATGGCGATGGATTCGTCACGGTAGGCACCAGCACTTCGGGCAACCAGAGCAATTTTTTTCTGGCAAAAACCGATGAGAAAGGAATAGCAGGCGATTGTTGCCCAGTTTCTGCTGGCCTTAAACGCGAAACCGTTACTCCTGAACAATCCGCCTTTGTCCCCAACGAAACGACCGGCTTTTTGGCACAGAACGCGTTAATTACAGTGACCGATGCATCCATCCTTGAGAACACCATTTGCCTACCCATTGCGCTAGATTTTGAGATTACCGACAGCACCCTTTGTCCCGGCGAATGCACCCAAATCACCCTGATTGACAATATTCTTGGGGTGAACTACTCGCTCAATATTGTAGGCGCTGAACCCGATCCAACGGAGCCAGGTCGTATTTGCCATACCGATGGAGGGCAAATCATCGTGACCCGCAAAGGGAGTTTCAATGGTTGCGACAACGAACTTTCAAAAATTGTAGAAATTGGAGCGAAGGAGGACATTTTTCCCAATGCCTTCACACCGAATGGCGATGGTGCAAACGATGTGTTCCGCCCGATTTTCCCCTGTGAAGTGGTCTTTTCCAACCTAAAAGTTTTCTCTCGCTGGGGAGAGTTGGTGTTTGAGACAGATGAGCCTGCAACGGGCTGGGATGGCCGTATAAATGACCTGGACGCAGCTTCGGATGTGTATGTCTGGCGAGTAGAGTATAAAGCGATCCGATCCGGGCAGCAGCAGCATTTTGTGGAAAAAGGCGGGGTGACACTCTTACGGTAATTTTGTTTGGTTGGGATGCTTTATTCACCGGGTGAATTGAAGTCACCCGGTGAATAAAGCATCCCAACCAAACAAAATTTGACGGAGACTACCATTGATTCACTTATGAGACACCCACTAAATCCGGGTAGCGCTTTTGCTGTAGCATTAAAATCGCATCGGCAGTAGAGAAATCGGCGAGGCGGCGATAGAAATAGCTTTGAGCATTTTTGAGCGTTAGGGCTATCTCCTCCTTTTTAACATGAGGCTGCTCAAGCACGACTTCAATTTGCGTCTCAGCGTATTGTTTGGCATGGCCATCCTTTTCATAAATTCGAGCTACGAGGCCAAGCCAAGCGCACACCCGCTTGTCTTCCACCCAGTCCGGTTCGCGTCCGGCGATGACTTTCCTCACACGATCCCCAAGTTTTCGGGAAGCGACGACAGAAGCTTTAATGTAGCCTTGATGAAGCGCTGAAGCTCCCAGTGTGTACACATCGCGCGAGGCGCCCTCTATTTGAGAAAGTTTTTCGATGGCGTTCATGACGCTTGGCAGGTCTTTCCGCACAACTGCGCAAACACCAATTTCCTTGATGCTGTTGCTGATGATGGTCTTATAATACGATTTATCGTCACCCGTACCTATGCGTCTTTGACCTTGATTAAAGGCGAATGAAAGCACCTCCAGGGCTTTTTTCATATTCTCGGCATTGGTTTTTTCAATACTATTCGTCACGCTGGGATCCACGGCTTTTTCCACGATATCGCCGATGGCTTTGTTGATTTCCTCTGGTCTCGAATCTTTCACGTTCAAGATGTCTTCAATCAACTGACCCAGGGAGTCAAGAAAAGTATTTTTGATAGATCCATGGGGCAATTCGACGGCCAAAAGCCCGAGATCTTCAAGGTCTTCTTTTTTTATTTCTTTGCCCTTTTTGAAATGGGCAAGCGCACTTTTTGTGATTGTTTTTGACAGTTGCCTGCCGATATATTGCGAAGAGTTGAATTTCCAAATGAGGTGGGTGTGGCCAATCACAAGGATCAGAACCGTCAGCCAAAAGATCAAATAAGCACTTGTCTCACTGGGCACGCCATGCGCTTCCAATCCACAGACCTTTGGGTTGACCATCCAAAGCAATATCAGCACGAAGAGGATCTGCGTAGTAAACACCCAATGTGAGCCACGCATGAGCCGTCGGTTGTACACATTGCGCAAGGCTTCGGGGATAAAAGTCTGGAATATTAGGGCGGGTATGCCCATGATAAACACAGCATAAGTAATGGCGATACCAATCGCAGTATCAGCCCATTCTTCACTTAAACCAAGATGAAGCCAGTCGAAAAGGAGAAGACGCGTCATGATTTGTTTAAAGCTCTAATAAAATTGATAAAGTCCTTTTCGTCGTAGGCGTGGGTTTTCATTTTGTAGTTCTGATCGGGCAAGTTGATGGGTGGTTCAAAGAGGTCGGGGTTTTCTTCTTTTGTCTCGATAGTGAACACGCCGTAGCGGGTTTTGCTCAAGTGGCTAAAGATGCCTTCACGATTTTCTTTGACCATTTTCAGTAGCACAGGACCGTATTTGCGGTCAGCTTGTTCCGCGTAATCATTCCAAATGTCATCAGGGCCCGCAGGGTGGCGGAGGTCCATCAGTACTACATCATAATCTCTTTCAGTATCGGAGAGTAGGAAATATGCTTCGGTAGCATCGGCTGCAAAATCTGATTCGATATCATCTTCCATCAGAAGGCTCATGCGCTTTTCAGCAAGGTCTTGGTCGAGGTTGTCGTCAACCCACAGCAATTTTATCATGGTTGTTTAACAATGGGTAATGTGATGTAAACTTTGGTAATGAATGGGTTGGTATATCCTTCCGCTGGGTTGCCGAAAGTAGGCTCGGAGGTAATATGTATCGTCCCGCCATGTTTGGTAATAATATTGTG
The DNA here is from genome assembly GCA_038213575.1 of Chitinophagales bacterium. Taxonomy (GTDB): domain Bacteria; phylum Bacteroidota; class Bacteroidia; order Chitinophagales; family Saprospiraceae; genus M3007. Next base: position 6,961 of record JBBQSW010000015.1, read on the forward strand.
GGCATCATAAAGCCCTATTCCTGTGCCCGAACGTCCACGGTCGTCCGCAATTTGGCCGCGCTGGCCAAACTGAAAGATCAAGTCGTTTTCCAGCTCTTCTCGGCGAATGGCCACGCCCCAATTTTCAATAGTGATCTCTATGGCATCTTGCCTTTTATCCACCCGAATGTCTATATATGGCGCGTTGTCGCCTCGTTTGCTCCAACTGTATTTGATCGCATTGTGTAGCAGGCAGGAAAAAGCGCGATTAAGAGAAGCCTTGTTGCAGTTGACCAAAACTTGGTCGTTCGGAATGATATGGTGCATAATCGCAACCTTTCGGATAGAGGCAAATTCTTCCAAAAACTGCGTAGCATCTAGCAGAATTGCCAGAATATTATGAGGTTTTGCATCCTGCAATTCGGTCTCTTTCCGGCGCAAATAGTCGCGGAAATAGTAAAATTCTGGGATGCGCTCGTTGAGTTCGTCCAACGACAAAGAAAGCGAAGTAACTGTGGTCAGGCGCAAAATCTCATCCACCTCATTGCGGGTGCTTTTGAGCATTTCGCGAGGAAGGCCCGTTTTTTTGAGGGCTTCAAGCGCATTTCGCATTTCAATCATGTTACGGCGCGCCCAGGAAGCATTGTCTTTTTCTCGTTCCATTTGCTTTTCAGAAAGCCGCCGCCAAGGCTTGCGAATTCTTTCAAAAATGTCTGCGCTTACCCCGCGCTCTGCGCCCATTTTTTCCAATTCTGCCACGAGCGACCCGAGCCGTTTTACATGCCCTGCCAGCAGATTTGCTGTAGCACTGCGATCTATGTGTTTTTCATTGGCCATTACGTCATATCCGTGGGCTTTTATCAACATACCCATCGTGTCGCGTAAGCCATTTACGGTGGCAATGTAGGTATGCAGCAATGCGCCAAAATCTGCTTCAAGGATACGGAGTTGCTTGCCCACATGATCTGTCAGATCGTACGCTACCCCTACCCGCAGGCGGCGGTTTTCGCCGGGCATATACCGCACATTGGTAACGATATTGTGTTTTTTGCCGTGGACATCTTTCATATCCAAATAATAGTCCAAAAGCGGCAAATCCTGATTGGCCGCTTCGTCCAGCGCCCTTTTAAAGTCAGCAAAGCTGCCAGAGCTCACATGGAAATCGGTGATGGAACGACCGATAATTTCATCTTCTGATTGATAGCCATAAATGTGCGCGAAGGCATCGTTGGCGCGAGAAAAAATCTCTTCGCCTTCAGCATTGGTCGTCACCATAAACAGGCCGACTGGCACGTCATTGGCAATAATATCGAAGGTTACATCTCGGATCACTCCTTTGGCCCGGGTGATCAGGCCGGTCTCATCTGGAAATGCCAAACAGTGCATATTGACGATCACCATCGCGCCACTTTTACAGCGCAGTTTGAATCGTTTGATGTGCAAATGTGGGGTTTTGAGCAATTCTTCACGCAAGGCGGTGATTTGGTCAATATCCCAAAACAGTTCGCTGACAGGTTTTCCAATCAGCGCACGCTTGTCAGCATAGTTTAATATCTCGGCGGTTTTTGCGTTGCAACTGGTGATCGAGAACCTTTCATCCAGCTCAAAGAAGCCTGCATCAAAGCTATCCTCAAACTCAGCAAACCACTCTACATCCGTCATGCTGCTGGTGATGTTTATCATCGCTGCCAGTTGGCCGCTGTCAGCCTCGAAAAATGGCAACGTAGAAAGTCGGCTTTTCAAGTGCTCGTTTCCGACCTTTAGCCGGATCGTTATGTTGTTAAGCCATTCGTTGGGTGTACTTTGGCGCAATTTACGCAGCACTTGTTCGCGCTCTCTAGGGTCTTCGTAAAAATTTCGGATATTTATTCCCGACAAATCAGATGTTTGTGGTATGCCAAAGAACTCCCGTGCCGACTTGTTGGCCAAGAACATCGAACCGTCAAAAAGAGTGGCATGTACCAGGAAAGGCAGCCCACTTATTTGCTCATAAGCAGCGCGTACCTGTTCCAAAAGGGCGAGGGATAAGGCAGGATTCATTGTTTTCCGTGCTGTTTAAAGGATGTACGAAATAGCATTTCGTCGTTCCAAAAGTATGAAGGTTTTTTAATCTGTTCGAGTCGTTTTTCAAGAAACCTTCAGGTTACCCCTACCTTCGCCCCTTCAAACGCTCAAGCATGAACACCCTCCAACAAAAACTCGACGCTTTTGGCCGCCTGCTCACCATCATGGACGAACTTCGTGAGCAATGCCCCTGGGATCGCAAACAAACCATTGAAACCCTGCGAAATCTAACCATCGAAGAAACCTACGAACTTGCTGACGCTATCCTCTCCGCCGATCTCACCGGGGTCAAAGAAGAAATTGGTGACATCATGCTTCACATGGTTTTTTATGCCCGAATTGCTTCGGAACAAGGCGCGTGGGATATAGCCGATGCACTTCATGCCATCTGCGACAAACTCGTGGCACGCCACCCCCATATCTACGGAGACATAAAAGTGGCGGACGAAGCGGAAGTGAAACGCAACTGGGAACAACTTAAACTGAAAGAAGGCAAAAAATCAATTCTGGAAGGCGTACCCGCCGGTTTGCCTGCCATGGTAAAAGCCTATCGGATGCAGGAAAAAACCAAACAGGTCGGGTTCGAGTGGGAAAACACGGAGCAAGTATGGGCTAAAGTGGAAGAAGAAATCGGCGAATTGCAGGAGAATATTCAAAACAAGGCACCGCAAGCCGACATCGAAGAGGAGTTTGGCGATGTGCTTTTTTCGCTCGTAAATTATGCCCGGTTCATCGGCATAGACCCCGAAACCGCCCTTGAACGTGTGAACCGAAAATTCAAATCGCGCTTCGAGCACATTGAACGCAACGCACCTAAGCCCTTGAAAGACATGACTTTGGCCGAAATGGATGTGCTATGGGAAGAGGCAAAAACACTTTAGACACTACGGTTTTTCCTAAACACGCCACTCAAATTCCAGTAAAACAACAGCGCGGCCAGCCCCAGCCAAATGTACATCCAAACTTGCGCGGAGAACAGCCCCACCACTTTTTCGTACATGGCCAAATCACTACTTGGCCCAACGTTAAAATCTTGAATGATGTACAAAACTGCCGCCAAGCCCAGGAACATTAAAACGTCCTGATCCGCGCGGGTTTTCAGCGCGATTATTGCTAAGGAGAGCGCAAAAACCCACAAAATCACGGTACTCTCAAACGATTCAAACCATAGGATACCAGCCAAACTCATAAATCCTGCCATCACCAACAATGTCGCTTGGGCGAGGTGGTGATGGCGCGCTCCGATGCGGAAAAGAATGTTTCCCAGCACCGCGCTGCCCAAATACCCGCCCATCAGAACTACCGCTGGGCTGCCACCTCTCGTGGTAGTGTAACCACTTCCATCGGAATTAACCTGAAGCCCTTCTACAGAACCGCCCGTAAGTATGGCGCCCATCGCATGGCCAAATTCGTGTAGAAACGTGACCAGCATCGTCACCGGGTAAAGTAATAATGTGCCAAAAGAACCGCCCATGAACTTGAGCACTCCGTAGACCAAAAGGATCGCAAAAACGCGAAAGTGAAGTTGAGTTTGCATAAAAAGTCACGTTTTAAGAAGGCTGCTTTTCAAAAAAAGGGGCACTTCTTTAATTCAAATTTCCAACCCATTTTCCCGCACCACTTTTTCATAAAATTGACCTGCTTGGGTCATCTCACGGTCCATTGTTTCAAAGTTCACCCGAACGAGACCAAAGCGGAAGCTCGGCCCCAGGTGCCATTCAAAATTGTCCCAAGTGCTCCAATGGATGTAGCCTTGCAGGTCAATACCATCTTGTATTGCCTTATGACAAACTACCAGATAGTCCTTTATCCCTTCAATACGCTGTTGGATGTTGTCTGTGCAGAGGCCGTTTTCAGTAATTATGATTGGTTTTGCATACTTTTTGTTAAACCGACGAATCTCATCGCCCAATCCTTCCGGCCGATAACCCCACATTTTGTCGTGCGGGATGCCGAGCTTTTTCAAATCTTTTTTTCTTGAAATCGCATCCATCGGAAATGGGTCAAAAATCATGTAGGCGTAATAACTAATACCCCAAAAATCGCAACGCTCAAAAGGCCGGGCTGCCCGGGTCATAAACCACCAGCGCACAAAAGCGGCTACCATTTTACCCAAAATGCCACGACCTTCAAAACAGGCCGTGTTCAACGAAATTCCCACCGGAGCATCCGTCTTGTCGTGCAGCATGGTCACGGCTATATCATGTGCTTTCCCCATATTTTCGAGCACCTTGTTGGCGGTGAAGTACTTGCCTTTTTTTCTGGGTGGGAAATTGCCCAAAATGTAGGCATTCATCGCATACACATTGGGTTCGTTGAATGTGTTCCACGCCTTCACATATTCGCCAAAATGCTTGATGCACTGCCGCACAAAATCCAAAAAAAATGGAATGTTGTCTTCCGCTGTCCAAGCACCTTTTTGCTCAAACCAGTTGGGATGCGCAAAATGGTGCAATACGAACATCAATCCGACACCACGCGAGCGCAAATCATCAAAAAACAGACGATATTCTTCCACGACCCCTTTGTTAAACTTCGCAAAAGGCTCCGGCTGCAAGCGGCTCCAATCTACTCCACACCGATAGATTGAACCAAGCTTCGCAATGATTTTTGCATCCTCCTCGCGACGCAATTCATGGTCTGTCGTTCGCTCAAAAACATACCCATCCAGCGATCGGAGCCCGCGCCAAGGGTGCTCGCCCGCTGTTTCCACCTGCGCTGCCGCCGTGGAAGTACCCCATAAAAAGTTATCAGGAAAAACGAGTTGCATGGCTAGGTTCTACGTTTGTTGTAGGGCGCAATTTTCGGGAGCACAATTGAAACTTCGGATTATTTTTTTGTAGAAACAAAAAGACCCGCCGAAGCGGGCCTCTTTGCGGGGGGTAGGAAGATGATCGAAAACCCCGATTAAAACGGGAAAACCGAAAGGCCAAGGGCCAGTGTTCAATTCGATTTCTTATCGGTCGGGAGTTTTCCTAGGTCTTTTTGAGCAGTATGTCGAAAGCCAACTTGGGCATTTTTTGAAAAAAAGCCCCTCACCGCGAGCCTAACCGGAAGGGGCAACCATGAGATTATAATTGATACAAAATATGGACAAATGGCCGAAGCCGCCAAAGCGACAAAAGCCCAGACCACAAAATGTAACCTTACGGTCGTAGTGGTAGTGATTAAAAAGTAGCTACTTTAAAATCGGAAAAATATCGGTTGGGAGCGCAAAATTCGGCAGGATGCCGGGGATTAAAAGAAAAGGTTGATGCAAAGATAGCGTGGCTAGCGCAAGCATCAACCTTTTCCAAATATTTTTTACTGTACTAGTACAAAATTACCAGGCGCTTTAATACCCCAAAGTGGGTATTTTTTAAAACCTATCTTTTGAAAATCAAATGATTGGCATCATTACAGCGGGTGCAAAAAGGTAATCTAAAACTTAAAGCCCAGCGTCATAAGGAAGTCGTTAGTTACTACCTCGATGCTTGCAAGGGGCGCATTTTCGTAAGGACGCACTGCACCTTTGCCTAGACCACGCCGCCACCCAAAGTCGAGGAAGAATGATTTGCCCCGAACCCCGGCACCGGCACTGAAGCCTGTGTTAAAACTTGTTGCGCCTTCCTCCGGTTTGCCCAAAAGGTTGACCCCGGCGCGCAGGCGAAATTCATCCAGAGCGAGTTCGCCGCCAACACGCACATTCATAGCTTGTTGGTAGCTGCGCTGGATGTCTGAGTTCACTTCGCGTTCAAACTGCTGATTATCTTGGCTGGCTACGTCAGCTGTAAAGTTGTAGCGGTTGGCAGCATAGTCCACCCATTCAAGATCAGCGCTTAAGAAGCCATGTTTTTTCACAACCAAAGCCGCGCTAGCACTGGCCCGCCACGGCGTACGGAGTTTGTAATCAAAAGTGCCATCCGGAGAATTTTGTATCTCGCCTATTGTAATGCCATTGCCATCCGTGAAATCATAGGAAAAAGTGTTGCTGTAAGCATCCGTTATGCTCATGGCTGTAGGGGTATGAAACGCTGCGCCCAATCGAAAGGCTTGGCTTACTTTGTAGATCACACCCAACTTGAGGTTTATACCAACACCCGATGAACGCAGATATTCTGTGTAAGTCAGCTTGTCGAAATACTCAATTGTTTCGGTTGGGTCGCTCTCAATATATTCACCTTCAATGCGATAATTGACGAATGGAACACCGACCGTGGCGCCTACCATCAATTTTTCGTCATAGTTACCTGCAAAAGCAATGGCCATCTCGTTCATACGCCCAAAGGTGGTGATTGCATGCGAGCGGTTCACTGTTGCATTTTCATTCCCTGCAAAATCATAGGTCAGGTTTCCATCTACGTCTTCATAAAATGCATTGGCATTAGATGCCAATTCAGAACCAAATGGATCGAGATTTCCGGAATTTGCGTCAGAAAAAAAACCGTTCATGATGGTTCCAGGTGCATTGCCCTCATAATAAATGGCGCGGTTGAAATCTGCTTGGCGATTATATCCAATACCAAAATTGAATGCTTTCCAATGCTTGCCACCCGGATTGGTGCTGAACACAAGCCCTATATTGTCAAAGCCGAATTTGCTTTTGTCATCGTTGTAAGCTGTTCCTCCCTCAAACTTTGCTTCTGTATTCGCAAAGTGAAGCGAAGGGGTCAGCGTAAGTTCATTACTGCGGAAGAGGGCAAGACCCGCTGGATTTTGGCTAATGGCTCCAAATTCAGCCCCTAATGCGCCAAATGCGCCACCAGCTCCCATATATCGGGCCGTGCCGCCAGGTTGCAAATATGAATAACGGATTGCATCGCTGGCATTTTGGGAATATATCTGGCCCGCGCACAGGATCAACAAGGTCATTATAGCTATCTTATTCATGGCTCAATTTTGTTTTAAAAAGTTTTTGAAAGCAGGTTTTGGGCAAAAAAAAGGCGGAAAAAGGCGACATGCACCGATTTCCGCCCTCTTTTCAAATTTCAGTAACAGTATTAATTACGACCACCACGGCCGCTGCTTTTGCTGCTGTTGTTGCTGCCGCTGGAGCTTTTGCTGCTTCCAGAATCGCTACCGCGGGTGCTGCTACCACTGCTGGAACGGGTGCTGCCACCATCAGACGAACGACTGGGGCGGCTTTCTTGCGAACGGCCTCTACTGCCACCATTATCGTTTGATCGGCTCGGACGATCTTTTGTACGCTCTTCCGTGCGGCGAGCAGGTCGGCTCTCTTCGCTGCGCGAAGGGCTAGGCTCCGAACGACGAGGAGTGATGGTGCCACCATCTTTGTCATTGCGGCGCGTAGAAGTTTCCGTACGCTGTGGGCGTGCTGGGGTTTCTTCCGAACGACGTGGTTTGTAACCTTCATCTTTGCGAGGGGCGGACTTTTCAACGTCCCGACCCGATGGGGCAGTTTCAGGCGTGCTGCGGGTACGACCCACGGGCTCAGTTGTAGCATTTTCAGGGCTACGGCCACCTGTAGTGGGTGTAGCATTACGACCAGAAGCATCTTTCCCAAGTGCTCCTGCCGGTTTGGCCTCGATGTCGCTGGCCGTCCTTCCGGGTCGAGCAGACGTTCTTTCAAGTATAGGCACATTGGCCTGCGCGGTAGTCAAACGGCCTTTGTTGTCGGAAATCCGGGCGTACGCAGGGTTTACGGTTGAACCACTTCTGCGTGGGCCAGTGTAGGTTTGGGGAGAATAGCCACCTCCATCGTTGCCATTGCCGTTGTTGTTATTATGGTAATAGTGGTTATTTGCCCAGCCATTGCCATAAAATTGGTTTTGGAAATAGGGATTGTACCCATTACAGGTCCAGTAAGGATCGTAGTAGAAGTTATTGACTACCCAAGGATTGTACCATGGGCTGTTGAAGGAATAGGCGCTATTCCAGCCCCAAGAGTTCCAGCCACCGCCCCAGCCACCGCCACCGCTCCAACCACCGCCACCGCCCCAGCCACCGCCGGAATTCCAGCTGTTCCAACGGTTCCAGCGCTGCCAACGGCGGTACGACCAGAAATCATTGTAGTTGTAAACATAGATGGAAGCACCTGGAGAATAGAAAGGATCGTAGTTGTAGAGGTCTACGAAGAAGGGGTCATAGTAGTCCGCTGCAACCGAACGACGTTGAAAGCGTCGAATACGCGAGGAGTATTCATAAGCGTAGTCATCATCTTCGTAATATTCGTCATCGTCGTTGTAGCGCCGGGTGACGTTATTGTTTTCGTCGTACTCCTCTGTGTACGTGGCTGGCGAGGAAGCAGGAGCATCCGTAGCCGGGTCGTAATAGAGGTCGTCTTGAGCGTTGACAGTAGGGTTGAAAGTCAACGCAAACAGGCCGACGATGGCCCAAAGCAGTGAATTATTTACTTTTTTCATGGCGTAAAAGTGATTGAATATTTGCGCAATTTCCGGTGCGCATATTTTCTGGGTCAAAAATAGGTTCTTGTGCCTCGTATTTTTGGTTAATGCAGCATTAAACTCGATTTGATGGTAGGTTAAAGTTGGTTAAAAGAGATTGGGTAGGGCTTGTTTTTGTTAAAATAATAATATGATCACTTTGACTTGTTTTCAAAATACGATTTTACGAGACACAACAAAGGGCCAAATCCTTACTTTTGCTCTTTCCAGATTAGAACTCCCTCGAAACATTGGAGGCAAAACCACAAAATGAAAGAAACAAAATTCATAGAGCAGAACCGAGAAAAATGGGCCAGTTTTGAGCAGATGCTCCGCGAAGACCGCCGCGATCCAGACAAACTCAACGACTTGTTCATCCAGGTTACCGATGACTTGTCGTATGCCCGAACCTTTTACCCCAACCGCTCGGTACGGGTTTTCCTTAATTCCTTGGCGCAACGGGTTTTCCACAATATTTACCGAGGGCGTCGTTTCCCGGTGGGGCGGCTGCGCTTGTTTTGGACCAGCGAGCTACCCCGCATTATGTGGGAATCGCGCAAGGCGCTTCTGCTGTCATTTGCCCTGTTTGTGCTATCCTTTGGCATCGGCGTGGTGTCGAGTATGATAAACCCCGATTTTGCACGCATTATTCTGGGGGATCAATATGTAGACATGACCTTGGCAAACATTGAAAACGGCGACCCGATGGCCGTGTACAAAGATTCTGGGCCGCTTGGCTCAACAGCAGGTATTACAGCGAACAATCTTTTTGTCGCATTACGCACCGCCATTTTTGGGGTTTTGGCTTCTATCGGCACGGTATTTATTATGCTTTTCAACGGTGTGATGGTAGGAGCGTTCCAATATTTTTTTGTAGAACAAGGCGTATTTTGGGAATCATTCCTGACCATTTGGATTCACGGCACCTTGGAAATTAGTGCTATCATCATAGCAGGAGCTGCGGGCTTGGTGGCAGGCTCAGGACTATTATTCCCCGGCACTTATCGGCGCACACAGGCTTTTCAGATTACCATGCGGCGTGGCCTGAAAATCTTTATTGGAATTGTCCCAATCATCATTTTGGCGGGTTTTTTCGAAGGTTTCCTCACGCGCTACACCGAAACGCCGGATTTAATTCGCGCTGCGTTTATTTTCACATCCTTGTTTTTTGTGCTGTGGTATTTTGTGTGGCTGCCTTGGTATAAGGCCCGCACAGGCGGCTTCCGTACAACGTCTTTGGACAAAGAATTGCCACCTACTCGTGAACAAGCCATTGATTTTCGAGGCATAAAAACCGTGGGTGAAATACTCTCGGATGTTTTCACGGCCCTGTCGCGTCATCCGCGTACCACACTGCTGGGGCTTTTTGCTACTACGGCAGCTTTTGCGGTATGGGCTTTTAGTTTTTCAGAAAAAACAGCGGCTGAAACCTTTGCTTATCCCGATGTTCCGTATTGGCCACTGGACATCCTCGGCGGATTGAGCGGTTTTTTTGGCAATGAAGCGACCTCGGGGCTCTTTATTTTTCAAATTTTCCTGCTCGCGGGTTTGACAATAGCGGCCTTCCGTGCTTTGGAGCAAGAGATGGATACAGAGCAACACCTACCTTTCGAGCCGCGGCGCGCCTTGCTCGCAGGGCTTCCGCTTTTGCTCTTGATGCCAGGTTTTGCTTTTGGGTTGGAGTCATTGTCGGGCTATTTTGGGGTAATGCTTTCTTGGGCGGCCTTCCCATTTCTTGCGTTGTGGGCAGCAGTGATTTATTTTGAAACGCTCAACCCATTTGTTGCACTAAGCCGGGCTTGGCAATTGATGCGCTGGGGTCCAGCTATGGGCCTAGGGCTATTGACGGGGGCACTTAACTTGTTGTTTTTCATGTTTTTAGAATCGCCGATTTGGGAAATGGCGATTCAGTTGTTCTCTTGGTTCGTGCCACCCGCAGCGGGCGCGATGGCAGCCTATAGTACCATTGCAACAACTTGTGCTGCAGGTGTGCTAATGTATTTTTTCTTTCTGATCACGATACTAAGCGGCGGATTGCAATATTTTTCTTTTCGAGAAGTCGGCGATGCTTCAAGCCTCCGGGAGGAACTTGAATTGGTGGGGCAGACTCGAAAAATAAGGGGATTGGCCAGGGAATAAATGTGATAAATAGGGTCAATGTGATAAGAACAACCATCACTCAACCACAAACGATTTAATGAAATACATCCTCTTTTTCTTGCTTTTTCCCTTCACGCTCTCGGCACAGGTTGAGGAGATGCTGGAGGATTCTTTGCAAGCAGTCGAAATCACTGCTGACACGGCATACTTCGAGGAGGAGTTGGAGGAGGTTGATTATGTGCGCGAACCCTATAAGGCCCCACCACTTGCGCCCATCGCACTCCGCGAAGTGCCTGCCGATGAATGGGATAAGGCCGCAAAGAGGATGGATTATAGCAACGACGTGCCCAAACCACCCAAAGAACGCAAAAAACGAGAACCCAACGAACCCGAGCCATCCTTCGACTGGACGGGGCTGACGCAAGGATTGGGCAGTTTTCTACAAGTGCTGGCCGTCATTTTTGCACTTTGCATGATCGCCTACGGTATCTATTGGATGATGCAGGCCCCGCGCAACCGCACGGTCTCCCGAGACGGCACGGAAATCACACTCGCCAACCTGGACGAGTACATCCATGAAACCGACCTTGATCGCTTCCTGCGCGAAGCGCTTGCGGCATCCAATTGGCCCTTGGCCGTGCGGCTCTATTTTTTGCAGACGATCAAGCAGTTGTCTGAAAAAGAAGCCATCGTTTGGTCCAAAGAAAAAACCAACCGCGATTATCTGCGCGAGATGCGCGGACATCGTTTAGGCACGCAGTTCCGCGACGTCACGCGACAGTACGAGCGGGTTTGGTATGGGAATCAGCCGATTACCGTAGAGGAGTTTGCAAGGTTGGAGCCAGAGTTTAAGGCAATACTTGAAAAGATTTGAGTCCGTGATGTCAGAAAACTTCAGCGCAGGACCACTACTTTTTTTGCTGCAATGCCATCGCCGGGAAAGGTGAGTAAATAAATTCCGGAGCTTAGTCCCTCTAAGTTTATGTCGAACGTAGGTTCGGATGAAACTCCCTGTTGGACCCATTCCCCAGAAATACGCCGCAAC
>JBBQSW010000016.1:0-18081 GCA_038213575.1 Chitinophagales bacterium
TATAGTTGGTCTTTTGGCTTTGGAGCAAACCCCAGCTCCGCCAATGGTATCGGGCCTCACAATGTCTACTACACCAGCCAGGGCAATAAAACGGTGCGCGTGATTGTGTCAAATTCGTCCGGCGCTGATACTATGGTCCAAATTGTAAACGTGCGTCAACTCGCCACCGCCAACTTTACGGCAGTACAAAACTTGCTCACGGCCACGTTTAACAACACGAGCACCAATGCAAGCTCCTACCTCTGGGATTTTGGCGACGGGATGACCAGTACCCTTGCCAGCCCAGTGCATACTTACGCCGCCCCCGGCACTTATGCAGCGAAGCTTTCAGCCACGAATGCCTGCCGTACCCATGTAAAGACATTGAATGTGGGCGTAACAGCTGTGAACGGACTGACTGAACGCATCGGCATCCAAATATTGCCCAATCCTACGGAGGGTGATTTCGCTGTGGAACTTGACAGCCGAATCACTGGCAATGTGCAACTTGTTTTGTTTGACGCTGCGGGTAGAAAAGTGACTACGAAAGAAACAACCGTAAAGCAAGGCATTACCCGCGTAGCATTTGAAAACTTGAACTTACCCAAAGGCTTGTACCAACTGAATGTTCAGGCCGATGGAAAGCAAGCAACGTTTAGCATTGCTGTGCAATAGCAGCAGCAAGGCTCCAAAATTATCCAAAGATGAGCTACCCCTTTATTGGGGTGGCTCATCTTTTTTGATACCTGTGGCAATTGCCGCTCAAATCCACCGTACTGCTTACATTTGCCCGGAACCCGGAGCCATTGGGAATTCAAGAAACCTACCACCATGAATAAAATCATTTATCGCGACCCGAATGTCACGATTTTTCAAAGCGCATTGTTCCTAACCAATTCCACGGTGGTTGTTACAGAAGATGTGGTGTTGGTGTTCGACCCGGCTTGGTTGCCCGACGAAGTAGAGGCTATTCGTCAGTACGTGGAGAGTATTCGGGGCAAAAAGCATGTGTTCCTGCTTTTCACGCATTCTGATTTCGACCACATAATAGGTTATGGTGCGTTCAAGGCTGACAAGGTTTTTATGTCCAAAGCCATGGCTGAAAACCCTGATCACGAACGTTGTGTGGAGAAATGTCTTGAGTTTGATGAGCAGTACTACATCCAACGCCCCTACCCTATTGTTTATCCTAAAGGAGATTTCCTGGTTTTTCGCGATGGGGTGCAATACCGCTATGGTAATACCAAAATGTCGTTTTACCTAACGCCTGGCCATACGGCTGATAGCATGATGGTGATCGTGTGGCAACTTGGCCTTTGCATCGCAGGCGATTATTTGTGCAATTGTGAATTTCCTTTTATTTACCATAGCAGTGTGGACTACGAACAAACGCTCGAGAAACTCCCCCGTATTCACGACCGCAATTGGTTCACTAGAATGGTGCCCGGCCATGGAGATCCAGCGTTGAATATCAACGACTGGCTGCAACGGCGCACGGAAGCACAGGCATACCTTTTCGCGCTCCGTGAGAGCATCGCCACCGGTGTGGCCTTTGATGAAGATTCATTGTGGTCACGGTATCGTTTCCCTCGTTTACAGCGGAAATATCACCAGGACAATATTGCCCTTATGACGCGCGAATACGAGCAGGGTTTGTGGGTGTGGGACCCCGATTTTGAGCTTACCTCCCCTATTATGCAAGAAACATACATCTCGAATACTCCAACAGTTGACACCGATGACGAAGGCTGAAACTCGTGCTTGGCTTGAAGCGCAAATTCTGGTGGAGCACAGCAAGGCTCAGACAATGCGTATCGTCGGATGGGTAGGACACGATGCCGCCTATTCCGACATATCCATGGTATGATAGACATTCAGCACATCGTCGTCATCTTCGAGCCGGTCAAGGAGTTTTACCACGGCTTCCACCTCTGCATCGTCTAATTTTTTAGTCGTGTTGGGGATATATTCTAATGCAGCACTGGTGGTTTCAATGTTGCGGTCTTCCAAGGCTTTTTGAAGCGCCCCAAAGTCTGTAAATGCACAGAGCAGCACAATTTCATCTTCTTCGCGTTTGAGTTCTTCCAAGCCTGCATCAATGAGTTCAAGTTCAAGCTCGTCCCATTCATGGCCTTCCGTTTTGGCCTTGAACACCCCTTTGCGGTCGAATAGGAACGAAACGCTGCCGGAAGTACCCAATGCCCCGCCACAGCGATCGAAATACATCCTCACATTGGCGACTGTGCGGGTTGGGTTGTCGGTAGCTGTTTCTACCAGAACTGCCACCCCGCCAGGGCCTTTGCCTTCATAGATTAGTTCCTGGAAGTTTTCGGCTTCTTTGCCCGAGGCTTTTTTAATGGCGCTTTCGACGTTTGCTTTTGGCATGTTTGCCGTTTTAGCATTCTGAATGGCTCCGCGAAGTCGGGAGTTGTATTCAGGATTTGGCCCTCCTGTTTTGACGGCCAGTGCGATTTCTCGGCCGATACGGGTAAAGGTTTTGGCCATACCGGCCCAACGCTTAAATTTTCTTTCTTTGCGGAATTCAAACGCGCGTCCCATGAATAGAGTGGTAAGTGATAAATGTTGAGTGCAAAAATGTAGCAAGGAGTCTTGCTTAAAGCGGGGTAAAAGTAGGCAAAGCCTTCGCAACAAAAATTGATTTTCAAGGAAGATGTTTGAGGCCTGTTTAGAAAAGTGTGGCACACCGTTCTATCCTCTATTCAATATTTGGAATTTTAAGTGTGCCATACATCCTTGGACCCGCTCTGTTTGGCATTGTTTAACCAATCTCTAATCCAAATTTCGAAACACACCGCTGTATCTTTGCCCATCTTTTTTTTAACCTAAATCTTTTTCCCATGAGAAGTATTTTCCTTGCAGCAACTCTTTTCGCTTTACTTTTCCCTTGTATGGTTCATGCACAAAAGGGTAAAAAAGTGCAAGTCGAAATTTTCAGCGACGTGCTCAAAACCGCCGAATGGGCCGCTTTCAAGTACATGGATAATATATACCTGGCTCAAAGCGGCGACCAAAAAGCCATTAAAGCTCTCTTAGAGTTTAGTGCCACGCTTGACGGTGTCGAAACGCTCCAACACGCAACTACTTGTATCGAACTTATCCCGATCATCAAGGATGATAAATTTGGCTCCATTGTTTCAATTTTAAAGCCCAAACTCAAAACAGCGCTGCTTGATCGCTTTCAATTGGCACAGGCGCGCACCAAGAAAGAGGAATTGCGCAAGCCGTTTCAGGAATGGGCACCCCTTACATGGAAGGCACTTAATGGCGAGAAGGTTGCCTGTAGTTCTTGCATGAGCCAAGGTACTGTAACCAAACCAGGCGCCCAAAAACCAACGCCATCGTCCGGTTTAGAAGTAACCACACCTGTCATCAGCTCAGAAAAGCAATGATGTTAAATCGTTTAAATTCAATCCTAGGGCTAGCCATCCTGACAAGTTTGCTCTGGCAATGCTCCACAGTCCGCTCAGTCAAAACAGGGGCAGGGCAAGATTTGCAGCACCTCGTAAGCTTCATGGTGGGCGATTTTAGCAGCCAAGCCCAAAGCCAGCAGGATTCCGATTTTTATGATATTCGATTGCACATCCGCCCAATTTGGAAACATGACAAGGCCAATCATTGGCTTTATGTGGAACAAGCCACCGCCGCTGCCGAATCCAAGCCCTATCGTCAGCGGGTTTACAAGGTAGAAAACGACGGCAAAGACGGTTTTAAAAGCATCGTGTACACCCTGCCTGAGCCAGCCAATTGGGCCGGGAAATTCAAAACACCCGAAGCGTTTGACCGTTTGAAGCCCGCTGATCTGAACTTGCGCGAGGGTTGCACCGTTTTTTTAAAAAAACAAAAAGATGGCTCATTTGCCGGTGCCACACAAGGAATCGGCTGCGAGAGCACCCTCCGTGGCGCAAGTTATGCCTCCTCGAAAGTTACCATCACCCAAACCGAACTCCGGAGTTGGGACCAGGGTTTCAACGAAAAAGGCGAACAGGTATGGGGAGCGACGAAAGGCGGATATGAATTTGTCAAAAATTGATGCGGTCAATTTCTTAGATGGTCAAAGTGATCGAAAAACACATTGACCACCTTAATTTCATTGACCTCTTTGTTCACACTGACCACATTGACCACATTATTACAAATGGCCTTCAGAATTTACACCAAAACAGGCGACAAGGGCGAAACCGCCCTCTTTGGCGGACGGCGGGTGCCCAAAAGCGACCTGCGAGTGGATGCTTATGGCACGGTAGACGAACTCAATTCGTTTATTGGCCTTTTGCGCGATTCAGTTGAAAACCAACACGTTAGGGACATATTGGCGCATACTCAGCACCGACTTTTTACCCTGGGCGCACACCTGGCCTCCGACCCAGCCAAACACCCGCCCACACCCGACCTTTTAACAGCCGACATCGAACTTTTGGAAACAGAAATGGATACGATGGACGCGCAATTGCCCACACTCAAGAATTTTATCCTTCCTGGCGGACACCCAACAGTGTCTTTTTGCCATGTTTGCCGCACCGTATGCCGTCGCGCCGAACGTCTGACAGTCGCACTCGTTCAATCGGGCGAGCCTGTAGAGGATTTAGCACTGCAATACCTTAACCGGCTTTCTGACTATTTCTTTATGCTGGCGCGTTTTTTAGCGAAGGATTTGGGGGTGGAAGAAGTGGTTTGGAAAAAAAGGTAAATTATCGCTGAATTGGATGATATTAACTTCAAGTGTTACAAAGTCCCCCGCAATTCCTGCTCGCGCTCTATCGCTTCAAAAAGCGCCTTGAAATTCCCCTTGCCAAAAGACTTTGCTCCCCGGCGCTGTATGACTTCAAAAAAAACAGTCGGTCGGTCCTGAATGGGTTTTGTAAAAATCTGGAGCAGATATCCATCCTCGTCACGGTCAATAAGGATATTAAGGGCCTTTAAATCTTCTAAATTTTCTTCAATTTCCCCAACACGATCTAGTACATCGTCGTAGTACACTTCTGGAACGTAGAGGAATTCTACCCCGTTGGCACGCATTTGTCCCACGGTCTTCAGAATATTGTCGGTAGCCACCGCAATGTGTTGAACGCCCGCTCCCTGGTAGAAATCGAGGTATTCTTCGATCTGGCTTTTTTTCAATCCTTTGGCGGGCTCATTAATTGGGAATTTGATGTAGCCATTGCCATTACTCACTACTTTCGACATGAGTGCGGTGTATTCTGTGGAGATGTCTTTGTCGTCAAAAGTGATGAGCAGTTTGAAGCCCATCACGTCTTGATAAAACTTTACCCACTTATTCATGCCACCAAGTTCGACATTGCCCACGCAGTGGTCCACATACTTCAAACCTACTGATTTTGAAGGATATGCGTTCTCTCGCGGTTCGTAGCCAGGCATAAATATGCCCTTGTAATTTTTCCTTTCTACGAGGGTATGAATGGTGTCCCCATAGGTTTTGATGGCCGCCAACACGACTTCACCCTCCTCGTTTCGCAAGGTTTTGGGCGCAAAAGCCGCCTCTGCCCCGCGAGAGATTGCCGTGTTAAAAGCTTGTTCCGCATCGTCTACCCAAAGCGCCAGCACTTTCACTCCATCCCCGTGTTCAGCTACATGCTGTGCGATTTCGGTGCCTGGCAGCAAAGATGCCGTTAGCACGATCCGGATTTTTTCTTGCTGCAGCACATAGCTAACCCGGTCGCGCACGCCCGTTTCAGGACCAGCATACGCTACGATTTCGAATCCCAAGGCTGCCTGGTAATACATCGCGCTTTGTTTGGCGTTGCCGACATACAATTCAAGGTGGTCGGTACCATTGATGGGGAAAGTATCGGAGTTGGTTGTAACATTGTCGGGGGCGGTAAGTGGTGCGTTCAGGACTTCCATTTAAATTAAGAATAAGTGATTCAACAAAATTTGGCTACAAAAGTAGGCAAAGGCTCGAAAGTCGCCCCTTACTTATTTGCCATTTCCAAAAACCGGTCGTTCGTCTTTTTGCCCCAATTAGGGTAAATGTTGGTGACTGGTTTGAAAGCCTCAAACTTGGCAGCAGCGGTTTCCAGTGTTGCCTTGGCCTTTACCTTGTCTCCGCCCCACTGTGGCGGCGTAAAGAGCAGCGTTACTCCCTCCTGCATATAAACGCGAGGATTTTCGGGGTCAAGACTTTTGGCTTTTTCAAGTTGAAGAGATGCTACTGGGCTATATTTTTGTCCATTGACCACAGGATTGATCCTTATGTAAAGTCCTGAAATCATGCTTTTGAGCACATAGATTTCAGAATTGTCAGGGTTCAAGGCATCCGCCTTGGCGATGAAATCGTCGGCTCGTTTTACAAAGAGTTCGTACATGGATTTGTCCTGACTCAGATTAAAAGCCATAGTTTGACAAAATGCCACATAATAATGCGGCAACCATTCTTTGGTTTCTTTTTGGGCAATGCGCTCAAAGTTATTGGAGGTCGCCAGCCACTGCTCGGCTGTTTTCAGGGTGTCTATGCCCGAAAGGGCCTTTTCCATGGCTTTGACGAATTTTTCGTTGGGCGTTTGCGCCTGCAATAAAAGGGCAAAAAGAAAGAGTGTGGTAATTGATAGTGCTTTTTTCATAGTTGAAATTATAGTGAATGGTGGATTGGGTCAGTTCTGGTTGTCCAACACCTCCTGTCGCCGATCTGTGCCCCAACTGAAAAACGCCCCGACAAAGAAAAACTGTTGGGCAGCGGGGGTGATGGCAGTACGCATAGTCCCATCGGGCGAATAACGGTAGCCAAATATTTGCTCCTGGTTGAGCACATTCGTCACGCCTACCACAAACACGGTAAAGGCTTTACGAACCATCGTGAGGTAACTGGCATTGATACTCAGATTATTATATGCGGGAGTTCGTTCCGTCAAGAACTCGACGGAGTCGTCTGGATTGTAATAAGGTCGCCCCGTGGCGTAATTATAGGCCATGCCGATGCTGGTTCTTATCTTGGGGAAAAATTTTTTCGCTACCAAGCTCGCTACATGGTTGGCTGCAAAAGTGGGCTGCGCTTCCGAAGGATACCATTGGAATTGCCGTTTTGTATCAAGCCAAGAGTAGGAAACCCAATAATCAACGCCGCGCAAAGTTTTTTTGTCGCGGTAAAACAATTCCAGTCCCTCGGCATAACCTTTCCCATTGTTTGCGAGCGTGCCACGGGTGGTCACAAGGTCCTCATATTTTTTGTAGAAGCCTTCTAGGCGAACCGTTCGGTCGTCCTTAATATATTGATAATTAAGAATATAGTGTTCTGCCTTTTGGAAGCCAGGTACCGCGCCGTCAAACTGACCTTGCCAGCGCAGCAGGCTGTCGCCCTTTTGGTAAAAGTGTCCCCAGGCAAATGAAACCTGGGAAGCATCTGCCAATTTGTAGGCCAAGGATACACGCGGTGAAAGCCTAGCCTGGTCCAAAAGGCTCGAGTGTTCGCCGCGCAGCCCCAATCGCGCCACCAGTTTTGTGGTAACATAAAGGTCCGATTCTGCAAAAACTGCACCATAGTGGTCCCGCAAATCGCTCCCGAAGCCACGCTGATTCTCAAAATCATCGGTGGCATATTGGTACTCCCCACCAAAGCGCAAGGTAGTAAGTCGGCCAAAAAAACGCGTAGCCACCGCCCGAACCTGTGTCAAGGAGTTTTGAATATTGAACGTATCAGGGTTCAGAATGCCCGTATTGTAGGAGGTTGCAATATCATTGCGGTCCTGCGAGAAGGAGGACCCCAGGTTCAATTTCCATTCCTCATTGAGGAAACCCACCCAACTCAGGTTGGTGTATGCATTGGCATTTTTCACCTCGAAACCGAAAATGCTGTCGTTGGGGGCTTTGACATTAAAACCCACCCGCCCAGTATTATAGTAGCCGTAAAACTTTAAAAGCCCGATTTGTCCTGTTTTTTGGCGAAAAAAGCCCTCCGTTCCGATGTATTCCGGTTTGTGGGTAAAATCTGGGATTTGTTTTACCAAAGAAAAATAGGGGCCGAGGTTGGTGTAATTGATGCTCCCTCCTACGGCGCGACCCTTGTCTTTCCAGAGTTTTTGTTGCCCAAAACCCAGTCCTACGCAGGATACAGCAATTGTGCCAGCCGAGCGTTCGGGCAAATCTTGCGAATCTAAAATCAGTGCCGACGACATTCCTTGACCATACTGCGCCGAATACCCGCCTGTGCTGAAAATGGTACCTTTGAACAGAAACGGGCTGAAACGCCCCCGTGCCGCATAATCCGGCGTGCTCGCTGTAAATGGATTGCGCACCAACATACCATCAATAAAGGTCTGCGCTTCCGTGCCACTGCCCCCCCGGACAAAAAGCCCTTCCTGATCGCCAGTAGAAACCTGCGCGCCCGGCAGTGTTTTCAGTGCCGCGTAGGTGTCGCCTCCGGCAGAGGCGGTCGTCACGATGTCGAGTGGTTTTAGCACGGTTACCTTGCGCTCGTCGCTGGCCTCAAATGACCCAGCCGTGATGACCACGATTTTGAGTTCGTTGAAACTTTCGCGCAAAACCGGATTAAAATCGAACACACCACCTTGCAAGCTAACTTGTTGGGAAACAGAATCATAGCCCAAATATTTCACCAGCAAAACTTGCGTTCCCGATTCTTCGGTGTCGAATTGAAAGTTGCCTTCAGCATCGGAGGTAGCCCCGTCGTAGGTGTCGAGGAGAAAGATGTTTGCCCCAACAAGCGGCTCTTTGGATTTGTCGAGCACACGGCCTTGGATGGTAGTTTTTTGGGCAAAAAGAGCAGTGTAAAAGAGGAAGAAAAAAACAAGAATCCCAGCCTTCGCCCACCTTTTATTGATCGGAAAATCAAATCTCAAAGTGGTTATGGCGGGTAAAAGGTAAATTTTATTCATGCGTTGCGCTGGATGCTTTTGGCGGCGCAAACTTCTGTCACACTGCTTCAGCATGCGGAATTATTCGATGAAAACCGAGTGTATATTGGATAAAACAACCCTAACACACTCTTTTCAAGAAGTTAGTCCGACCCTTAGAAGGTAGCCCGCATCGTCAAATCGAGCCGTACATCGCTCTGCTCTTGCGTGATGCCACGCAAATAGACGACCACATCAATAGAAAATCTTGGGCTGGTAAAAAAACGCTTGGAATTGGCCAACGATGGAATAAGCGGCAAAATATTGCCCGGTCCAAGGGGTGTTGGGTCTCGATAGGCGATTTCAAGATAATCATTCTCGTTGGATTCATCGTAAATGCGGACAAAAATCCTATCCACTACCCCAAGATCGGCATCCCCAAATACCCCGCCCAAACTTGCCTGCGCCGTGATTACACCCGAAATTTCCTCCTCCGTTTTTCCATGCTGATCCAGGTACTGGTTCCAATTGGAAGGTATATTCTTCAATTGAAAATGGTGCACATCCAGCGACCCAATGCCCGCTGGAATGCTGAATTCGCGCTGAAACACCATGTCAAAACCGGGTGCAACGCCGTCGTCCTTGTGGCAAGAAAGGCCGATTAAGGCCAGCCCAACGACGAAAATAAAACCATAAAACATTTTTATCATGGCCACAAAGGTGCTTTTTTCAACAGAAAGGTTGCCTTTAAATTTGAGGCCGCGTCACTACTTTTGCGCGGCCCAATAATCAAGGGCCAACCGTCACCTTCCTTCGCCCCCGTCTGCCAAGACTCTGTGCGCAGGAAGGTTTCGGCGGGTAAAACAGTCAAAAATGAAATACCTCATCACAGGACTCGGCAATATCGGGTACGAATACGATGGCACCCGGCACAATGTCGGCTTCGAAGTGCTTGATTTTCTGTGTAAAAACCTTGGTGGCGATTGGAAAGGCAACCACCACGGCGACTTAGCAGAAGTAAAATTTAAAGGCCGTACGCTGATACTCTTGAAGCCCAATACCTACATGAATCTCAGCGGCAAGGCCATACGATACTGGTTGCAGAAGGAGAAAATCCTCGTAGAAAGCAGTCTCACGGTACTCGACGACCTGAACTTGGATTTTGGCAAGCAGCGACTCCGCCCCAAAGGATCGGACGGTGGGCACAATGGTCTTAAAAGCATTCAAGAACTGCTAGGTACCGATGCATATCCTCGCTTGCGCATTGGGATCGGCAGCAGTTTTTCAAAAGGAAAACAGGTCAATTTTGTGCTTGGAAAATGGACGGAAGATGAAAAAGCCGAACTCTCGCGCATCCTTGAAAAATCAGAAGAGGTGATCAAAACCTTCGTAACGCTCGGAATAGAGCGTGCAATGAATGCAACTGGGAAGTGAGCGTAGTGGAGCAGCGCTTCTGGTTAATGCTTTGGTCCATTTCTCAATTTGAGCAGCCATGCTTCTATAACTGCTTCAAAAGCATTCATATCAAACTGTTCTGGTGGAAATCCCGTTGTTTTTTCGACTCCACGAAGTCCTGCTTCAAGGTCAATTTCTTCTTGTTTCTGACAAATGAAAAGACCCTGACGGGCAAATAAATCGCCGAGATATTCCTGTTCTGTTTGTCCAGGGGTGGGAATCAAAATGGCCTTTTTACCACCCAAGGCAGCTAAATCCATCAAGCTACTGTAACCTGCGCGGCATACCACCACTTGGCATGTCTGGAGTAAACTGTTTAAATCTGTTGACGTCAAGTAAGACACCACTTCCACATTTTCTGCCACGAAATGATGTTCTCTGATCTGCGTTTTCCCTTTTACAAAAACAAATTTGGGCGGCAGTGTGAGGGCTTGTTCCATCAATATTCGCTCTAGATAGGTTCGCTGCGGCTCCGGGCCGGAGAGTACTACGGCGACGTTGGATATTGGACCTTGGACATTGGATATAGAATGCTCCGACTCATGGACAGCAGTAAATCTTGAAAGCAAGCCAATGTAATCAAGATCGAAACCTTTGAGCGGCGGGTGGGAAAGTTCGCCGGAAAGGTTGTGTTTGTGTTCGACATCAGGAACCCAAATAGAATCAAACTTGCGCAGCGCACGGTGCAGCACCTGATTGGCTGCCCATTGCAAGGCAGCGTTCGGCACACGCAAACGTATCTGGTGGGTGAGGAGGACAGACTGTGCTCGGGGACTGAAACATCCATACCGATTGTCAGAAATAATACCTGTAATACCATGTTCACGGATCAATCGTTCTGTTGCCCATTGCTCAGCCCGGATGGCGTAGGTGATACGTGGCATCTGCCGAGCCAGGTTCCAGATCATGCTAGTAGTTTGATAACGAACGTTGTAAGAGGGCAAATGAAAGGCTGGCAAATGTGGAAATTCGGCTTTCAGCAAATTCAATGCAGCACCATCAGAAGCCAAAATGACCTTAGCATCCAATCGCTCCAAAGCCTTTATTACAGGCACACATCGCGTAGCATGGCCAAGCCCCCAATTGAGTGCTGCTACGAGAATATTTGGATGCTGGACATTGGACATTGGACGCTAAACATTTAACCTGCTGTTAAAAATCAGTTCAATTTAAAACCTTTCGGGTACATTCGCCCATCAAAAATAATTATCTTGCTATGAAAAAATTCAATATCAACTGGTGGCGCATCGCGTTCTTTCTCCTTACGGTGGGCATGATCGTGCTGGAAAGCTGTAGCCTGTTTAAACCAAAATGTAATTGCCCGCACTTTTGAACGGTAGACGGTAGACGGCAGATGGTTAACCTCCGCCCGTCTACCGTCTACGGCCCCCTGTCATTCTTCCTCCGGCAATAATTCTACAGGCAGCGACTTGGTCGTTCGCGCTCCTAATTCCTTAATTTTTTCGGCTTTACCAATAAGTGTGTCTCCCGGACGCCCAGCATTGGTGAGTTTGTGCATGGCATCGTCGTAGGCTGAACGGGCATTGTCCAGCCTTGCGCCAATGGTGCGCAGATCGTCCACAAAAGCCACAAACTTATCGTACAGCAAACCACTTTGCCGGGCTATTTCGAGTACCGATTTCGTTTGTTTTTCCTGTTTCCAAAGATGCGCCACGGTACGCAATGTTGCGATTAGGCTGCTTGTGGTAACGATGACAATGTTGCGTTCCAATGCATCCGTAAAGAGTCGCGGATCAGCTTGCGAAGCAGCCGTAAGCGCTCCTTCAAGCGGCACGAAGAGTAGCATATAGTCGGGTGTATTAATGGAGTAAAGCGTCTGATAATTCGTGCGGCTCAGGTTGTCCACATGACTTCGGAGGCTCGAAACGTGGGCTTTTAAATGCAGATCGCGCTCCGTTGGGTCGGCGGAATTGAAATACCGCTCAAAGGCTGTGAGCGACACTTTTGAATCCACGATAAGTTGCTTGTTTTCAGGAAGTTGAATTACAAAGTCAGGCCGTTTAGCGGCACCGTCTTCATCTCGGAAAGTAGCTTGGGATAAGAAGTGAATTCCTTTTTGCAGACCTGATTTTTCGAGCAGGGTCTCCAGTTGCATTTCGCCCCAATCGCCTTGCATCTTGTTCTGGCCTTTGAGCGCGGAGGTGAGATTGTGCGCATCCTGGCTGAGTTGTTGGTTGAGTTGGGTCAGTTGCTCAAGTTCTTTTTTGAGGCTGGATTTTTCGCGGGTTTCTTCTAAAAACTTGCGGTCTACGTTTTCCTCAAATTCTTTGATTTTTTCCCGCAGCGGCGTCAGCACGGTCTGCAACTGTTGTGCGTTTTGGGCCGTAAATCGGATTGATTTTTCCTCCAACAAACGGTTGGCAATGTTTTCAAATTCCGTTTTGAACTTGACCTGCAATTGCTCTACTTCAGCTTTTTGATTCCTGAAATTCTCCTCCAAATGATACACCTGCTGTTCGCGGGCGGCGAGTTGGGCATGAGCGTCGCGGATTTCGCGCTCTTTGGAACTCAGTTCTGCCCGCAATCGCTCGGTTTCTTCTAAGCTGGCTGCATGGAGTTCACGTGGCACAAATTGTTCTTTGTCAATAGTTTGTGTCACTCCCACAGATTGTTGGCGCAAGGCCAAAAACACGAGAACAATGAGCAAAATGCCCCCAAGGAATAAAAGTAAAGTGTCGTCCATGATGCAAGGTTTGGTTGGACAAATGTACCTTGCTCTTGACTTTTTGTTTGTTTTCTTTTCAGTTTTTTGACAGAAAATGTTTTGAAATAATCAATCCTGTTACACGTTCCTAAATAGGTTTTACTGCGCTTGCTCCTGCTTTTCAAACTCCTTAACGATCTCATCAGGAGATTTACCCAGCATTTTGATCGCATTCTGCGCATCATCCGTAAAATCGGGATCGTTCGGATATTTTTGAAGGAATGACTCGTACGTTGCCTTGGCTTTTTCGAGGTCTCCCAGATCATTTTCCTGTACAAATCCGATCATAAAAAGTGCCGTGGGGGCCTTTTTGTGTTGCGGCAAGCCATTGGCAATTCTGGTATAAAGTTCGATTGATTTCTGTGGATTTTCTACCGTTTTGGCAAGGCCCGCAGCTTTTAAGAGCACGTCTACATACTGATCTGGATTAGATTTTTCTACCAGTGCGGCGAGTTTTTCGGAGGTTTTGATAAATTCAGCAGCTTTGGCCTTATCGGTTACATTGGCGCCACCCATGGATTTATCTAGGTCTATAAGCTTCTTTTGGAGTCCTGGGACTGGATCGCATGCCTGAAAAAGGAGGCCGATGAGTGCGAGGGTGAATAGTTTTCTCATTGTAAAATAATGATTTGTAGCGACGAATTCTAATTTGCCTTTAATATAAGGGGCGAAATGAATTTCGCCCTACTTAGTATTCAAACTTCCCAAACTGGCTTTTTACAGTCACTTTTTCGCCTTCAGAGCGTTTGACACGCCCAATAACGCGGGCTTCGATGCCATATTTTTCTGCAATTGCCATCACTGTGTCAGCATATCGGGAAGGCAAGTAAATTTCCATCCGGTGTCCCATGTTGAACACCTGGTACATCTCGCGCCAGGGTGTTTTGCTGCTTTCCTGAATCAGTTTGAACAGCGGCGGCAACTCAAAAAGATTGTCTTTCACGATGTGCACGTCCTTCACGAATTTCAGCACTTTGGTTTGTCCGCCGCCCGTAACATGGATGAGTCCATGGATTTTTTTGCGATGTTTTTGAAGTATTTCCTGCAAAACCGGCAAATAAGTACGCGTTGGCGATAAAATGAGTTTTCCAACACTAATGTTTTGATTTTCAACAGAAATTTTTTCTGTTACCAGTCGGTTCCCGGTGTAGACCACTTCATTTGGAAGTCGCGGGTCAAAGCTTTCCGGATACTTTTCCGCATAAATTTTTGAAAGCACATCATGCCTTGCCGCAGTTAGACCATTGCTTCCCATACCGCCGTTGTACTCGGTTTCGTAACTAGCCTGACCATAAGAGGCAAGCCCCACAATAACATCGCCTGAGCGAATACTGGGCACGAGCACTTCACTGCGTTTCATCCTTGCAAAAGCTGTGAATCCGACGTCAATCGTGCGCACAATATCGCCTACGTCAGCCGTTTCGCCCCCTGCAAGGTGGAGATCTACACCATGTTCGCGCATTTTTTCAACAAAATCAGAAGTGCCACGGATGACCGCCGCAATGACTTCGGCTGGTATCAAACCTTTGTTACGCCCAATGGTGCTGCTAAGCATAATATCGTTGGTGCAACCCGAACAAGCCATATCGTCCAAGTTCATCACGATGGCATCCTGTGCTACTCCAGACCACACGGACAAGTCGCCCGTTTCGCGCCAATAGACGTATGCAAGGCTAGTTTTTGTTCCTGCCGTGTCGGCATGGAGCAGGTTGCAATGCTTGGCACTCCCTGCAGCCAAATCGGGCAAAATCTTGCAAAAAGCATTGGGATACAGGCCTTTGTCCAGATGCTGGATGGCTGCATGAACATCTTCTTTTGAGGCGGAAACACCGCGTTGGTCGTACTTTGTCATTTTTACTCGCCGTAGCCTCGGCGAAGGAGAAGCATTGTTTTCTTATTGTTAGCCAAAAGTTTATTTCTCCCAACTGCGAAACCGTGCCGTACGGTCATAAATATTGTAGAGAATAGCCTTTTCGAGTTCGGTAAATACCTGCCCACGTCGAGCCATCACGATCGAGGCTGTTTCGCAGGCTTCCGCGAATTTGTAAGTGCGGTAGCCATCAGGGCCGCCCCAAGAGAAATCGGGGATAAAGTTGCGAGGAAATCCCGCGCCGTAAACATTGGCAAAAGCGCCTACCACAGTGCCTGTGTTAAACATGCTGTTGATGGCGCATTTAGAATGATCGCCCATGATGAGGCCCACAAATTGTTGCCCGGTTTTTTCAAATCGCTCTGTCTCGTAGTCCCAAAGTTTTACTTCGGAATAGTTATTTTTGAGGTTTGAATTGTTCGTATCCGCACCGAGGTTGCACCATTCGCCCAATACGGAGTCTCCGAGGTAACCATCGTGCGCCTTGTTTGAGTTTGCAAAAAAAATAGAGCGTACAACTTCGCCGCCTACTCGGCAACCAGGCCCAAATGTAGCGGGACCATAAATTTTAGCCCCCATCTTAATGATTGAATCTGCACCAATTGCAATTGGACCGCGCAACATAGAGCCTTCCATCACTTCGGTATTTGTGCCGATAAAGACAGGTCCTGCAGATAGGTTGAGCGTACAATATTCCATTTTCACCCCTTCTTCTAGGAATAGGTTTTCAAGCGGACCGATAAGCCGATTGGTATCGGAAACAGGTTTTGAGTTTTTTCCCGTGGTAAGCAGCACAAAATCATCTTTAAGAGCTTGTTCATTTAGCCGGACAAGTTGCCAGAGTTTTGTGATTTGCACGAGCGGGATACCCTCTTCTAATTCCAGACCTTGCAATTGGTCTACTTCCTCCTCTTCAATTAGCGACTCGAACTGGGCTTCGTTGAGCCTGGCTGCGATGAGTTCACCATCCGCTAGCAGGGCTTCGTTCAAACCGAGCGCTTCAATACGCTGACAAAGTGCTGCAGTGGGCAGCACCCCGCCATTGATAATCAGGTTCTCATCTTCAATCCGTATCGGGTATTTTTCCTGCAAATATTCCTGGGTAATATAGGAAGCTGCTCCACGCAGGCGGCGCTCCCATTTCTCCCGAAGGGTCAGGATTCCCACGCGCAACTCGCCCATCGGGCGGGTAGCCATAAGGGGAAGCAGGTGGTTGCGAGCGTCGGTATCGAAGAGAATGATGTTCATATCAGGGGAATCCGTTTGGTCGGTTAGGCAGATTTTGTTGAATATTGAACTCCAAACAGAAGAGTGCCGGGCAAATCTACGCCTTTCCGCAAACAGAATAACCTTCATTTGCATATTGACTGTTTATTCTCCGGGTGACTGGCAGTCACCCGGAGAATAAACAGTCAATATGCTGATGAAGGTTTAAAAAACAAAAAAGTCCCAACACGCACGAATGCCTATCGGGACTTTCAAACACCGCTTGAACTCGGAAATTATTTCGAGAACTTAGAGAAGCGCTTGTTAAACTTGTCAATACGGCCAGCCGTGTCCACGAGTTTCATCTGACCCGTAAAAAACGGGTGGCTGAAGGATGAAATCTCCATTTTCACGAGTGGGTATTCTTTGCCATCTTCCCAAGTAGTAGTCTCTTTGGATGCTGCGCAAGATTTGCCGAGGAAAGAATCATCTGACGAGATGTCTTTGAACACTACAGGGCGGTAACTGGCCGGATGGATATCTTTTTTCATGACGCTATTTTGCTGAAAATTTGTTGCAAACTTTTTTTTCAAAATTCGAGGCGCAAAAGTACAAAAAGGCTGTCTTCTTTTCCAAATGTTTTTCAAGAAAACATCCTGCATTAAAATTCAGCGGAATTCAACATCGCATATCTTATTTCCCTTTCTTCTTTTCTTCCTGAAACTTCATCACTTGCTCCATCACCTCCCCGAGTTGCTCCGCTCCAATACGCTTCATCAAGATTTCGTGGTTGCGGTTTAGGATAAAAATTTGGGGGGTGGTTTGCACGTCGTACATCGTTTTGTACTTGCTGCGAATGTATGGATCGTAGACGTTGAAGAACAGATCATCGCTGAATTCTTTTTCCTCCAGGCCCTTCCAGCAGTTCTCATGTACTTTTTCGGGGGTGTTTGAATCTTCTTTGGAGGTTACAACACCCGTGCAGACGGCGAAAACCTTCACTCCCTGGTCTTTGTATTTTTTGGCAAACTCGACCATGTGGGGTGCAGCTTTTTTGCAATGTCCGCAATCAGTAGCCCAAAAAAACAGCACTGTATAGTCGGCATCTACGTCCCATAAAGCTCGGGGTTGGTTGTTGCGGTCCGACACCGTAAAGTTGGGTGCTATTCTTCCAATAAGGATAGGAGCCAAGCGGCGGGCATTGTCGCAAATTTTTTCGAGGTCTTCTTTTTTAGTCCAAGCGGTTTGACCCTTGCAATAATACTCGTTGGCTATATGCACATAGCAAGCATCGAAGCCTACAATGTTCGATTTTGCGTAATAATTCAGGAAATGAATGAGATAGTATTTGTAGTTCTCCCCGTTGTGTTTCCCCTGCATATTTTTGAACAGGTAATCAAGTGCGGCATTCACCGTATCCGGGTGTTGCGGGGTCAACTTCGTTATGAAGTAGTCAATCTTCCCATGCAGGACGGGGCTACGCAACAAGGCGGGGTCAGCAATGTCTATATTGTCGAAATAGTGGTCGCGTATCCAGAAGAACTTCTTTTTGGCTATCTCTTTTTCATCCCCTTTGAAGTCGGGAACTTCTGGCTCAATGGCGGCCTTCACGATTTTAGCAGCCAGTGAATTGGGGTATTTTGCAATGAGGTCTTGTTGGGCTTTTTTTACTGATTTGTCAATGTCGCCGATCTTTCCGATAATACGTGTAGAGTCAGCTACATTTCCCTTCGCACGAACCAATTGAGCGCGAAGTGTGTCGGCCAAGGGGCGCTGTTTGTTCAGGAAACCCAAATATTCATAAAAAATCTCGTTGTCCTGTGAGCCTTTTACCTTCATTTTATTCACCGAATCCTTCACGTCGGTGGTCACAGTGAACTGCTGATTTTTGTCGTCGAGCAAGATTTGGATAAAATTATTGTCGGGTTTCAACACCAAAAGGTAAACGCCGGGAGGAAAAAGCGTGTCGGCCTCGAAGGTGAAATATCCATCGGCGCTCAGGGTAGCCGTGTCCTTCACAT
>JBBQSW010000017.1:0-17985 GCA_038213575.1 Chitinophagales bacterium
CAATTGCCCTGGACGGTGTACGCAGCGCCCTTAGGGATTGTTCTGGTGGGTGCCGGTTTAGTGTGGGCATGGATGAAAGGGTATCGGGTGTGGGTTTTTGGCCTCCTGTTCTTTACGTTCAATGTGATGTTCGTGCTCCAAATCTTTGCCGCCGGACAGGGCTTTATGGCCGACCGCTTTACTTATGTGGCCTATTTTGGCTTGTTCGTGATCGCCGCACATTATCTGGATATTTTTTCAAAAAGAGAAAATTCGAAAAAGAAAATCTACGCCGCCCTCGGCGCGGTCACCTTGATTTTTGGCCTCTGGACCGTCTGGCAATCAGCCATTTGGAAAGACGGCGCAAGCCTGTGGACTTATGTCATGGAATTCCAGAAAGGCGACAAAGAGCGCAGTGTGCTTCCATACTGGAACCGGGGAAAATACCATCTTACCAAAGGCGATTTCGAAGCTGCGCTGAGCGATTATACGCAAGCCATAGCCATGGATCCCGGCAATCCTGAACTTAGCAAGGACCGTGGGAAGACTTACTTCAACATGGCAAGCTCCTCGCAATACAAAAACCAACAAAGGCCCCTCCTCGAAAAGGCAATCCAGGATTATACGGCGGCCATGGCCAACCCAAAGATCACGCCCAAGTCAAAAAGTGATGCACTGTCAAGTCGGGGTGCTGCTTATGGATTCGCAGGCATGTATGAGCAGTGCATTAGCGACCTCACAGAGAGCCTGGAGATAGACCGGACCAACAAAACCGCTTATACCAACCGGGCCGTTGCCTATCTCAATACGAAACAGTATGAAAAAGCCCTCAGCGACTACCAGGAATACGTGAAAATTGACCCCAACAACCCTCAAATGTGGTATGAATGTGGCATGTTGCAGCGTTCGACCAAACGCTACCTATTTGCGATAAAATCCTTGGACAACGCCCTCAAACTCAATCCAAAATTCGGGTTGGCTTTTCTTGAGCGCGCACGCACTCAAGCCGGGATGGGCAATTACGCCGAGGCCCGGCAGGACTACCAACGGGCGCAGCAACTGGGCGTAAAACTAGAGCCTGCGGATTTACAAGTGATACAGTAAGCTAACACGAGCACTTCGAGTGCCCACAATGTTCACAATGCATGCAGCCTTTTTGGTACAGTAATCTCACGTCAAGCGCTCCAACCTCCGTAGATATGACCCCGGTTCACCCACATTGATAAAATTCGGGCCATCAAAAGCAAAAGGGCGTTTCTGCACCGTGCCGGTATAGACCCTCAGCACATCTGAAAAAACGTTGTGGAGAATTGTACCAGTACCCGGACTCTTTGGATCCATTTCCACGGTATAGCTGCCAAAATAGGCATAAGGCGCGCCCAGCGCAGGTGCAAAAGTCTCGATCAGTAGGTCATAAGGCACTTTCCAGGGCGCCGCCGGATTCAGCCAGGATGGCTGCGAAGCGGGCGGAGTATCGGAGGAGAAAGGATCCGGCGGAATGGGCAAAGCAGGGTTCTGTGAAATCATCAAACTAAAATGCCCGCTTTTGTCATAAACCCAATAGCCTGCCGGGGGATTCCCCCAAGGATAGGTCTTTTTTTTAGGATCAAATCGGTCGTCGCCGATGTCCCAAGCTTCCACCAAAGCCCAGGTCCCGATAATGGAGGGTTGCGTTGTATTCATAAAATTTACTTTTAACTGTTCTGAAGTATTGGAGGATTATTGTTCCGGGCAGTCATTGTCCATCCATTGTTTGAACATGGCAATCTGTTCCGCAGTCAGGGTTGCAATGTTTGGAGGCGGCATATTCCCACTGGAAATCTGGTGATAAATGATGTCCTTGTTTGCTTTCACGTCCTCATAGTTTTCAAGGTCGAGACGCCAGGTCATCATTGTTTTCCACTTGGAAAAGAGCGGGCGGATGTTTTCGTTGAATGTTACTGCCATAAGAATTAGAGTTAAAATGTATTTACATTGAAAAAAGGTCTGTTGAGTTTACCTTCCAGACTTTACCGGTCTCTTTTTGAGCCTCCACTCCCTTTTCGCTCATTTCAAACGCCCCAAAATCAACGATCCAAAGGCAATCATCTGCTGCATTGTACCGTACATCAATAGGTCGGTCTAGCCCAAGGTCTGGAAGCGGGTGATGGGTCCAGTCGGCTGGGTTTACGCGTGAAATATTTCGCCCAGACTTGTGTCCAGGTGGTGCCGTCATGGGTTTTTCATCGCCGAACAGGGCGAGGATTATTTGGCCGGGATAATGGGGGTGTGAAAGTGGCAAGTTGTCAAATTTGGTCGCGGCACTGTTTACCGGGAGTTCTAACAGGGGATTTTCGGGAGCTGGCAGTTCATCGTGATTGCTCAGAATAAAATCAAGTTTAGGCCCGCGGGTGGGGACAAAACGCGCATCCGTTACTGGCACACCACCAATAAAGTCAGGCCAGCCATACCATGCGCCTTGTTTGACCTCGAACATCAACTCCGGCACATGGCCTATGGGCCGGCTGCCCCGGTCGTCCGAGCCTTGATCTGTAGCGATCAAACGCCCATCGGGCAGAAAGCCAAGCCCGTATGCATTTCGGATGCCCCAGGCTACCAGTTCAAGGCCGCTCCCATCGGGATTACAGCGCATGATCGCCGCAGAACAGGGTAAAGAAGCCTCCAGCTTTGTTTCTGCCGGATATGACTGGCCGAAATCAGAAAAAGCGCCCGTGAAAGCCTTTGCGCCTTTTTCGTTTGAAAGCGGGTCTATAGTTTCAAACGTCTGCCCGCGCAAAGTGATCGGATAGCCCGGTACGTCACAATTGTGCGGCAAACGCCCGAGCCAGCCCAATTCATAGGCGTCCAGGCCAATCACGCCCAGGTTGGTGAGCGCGCCTTGGCTAAAATACAATTTTCCGTCCGGGCCTGCGGCCACCATATTGGTATGGTAATTCCCCAAGCCGGGCAGCCCATCTAAAATGGTGCTGCGAACCCCGTCAACGCTGAGTCTGCTGATACGGCCTGGATAGCCGCCTTCCGAAACGATTAATGCACCCTCAAACCAACAAAGGCCGTTGAGCGGATTCCCGAATCCATCTGCCAGGAGTTGTTTCTCACCACCCGATAAAATGCGGAATACGCGCCCTCCCTTGGCTGCGCCATCCCAGGCCAGTCCAGATTCAGCCACATACGCATTGCCCTCCGGGTCGAAACAAAGGCTGGTGGGAAAGGATAGCCCTTCCACGACCAATTGCTTTTTTGTAGAACTGAGATGTTGCACAAAGTAAGATTAGGTTGCCATCAAAAAAACAGCCATTCCGATCAAATAAAAGCCGCAGATCATTTCAAGGTTTTTGGGGATCAAGCGACGCAATTTTTCACCGATAATCAGTCCCAAGAAACACATGCTCCCGGCACAAATTCCGACTATGATCGAAGTGGAAATCACCGGGTAGCCAGCGGTTCCGAGTCCGAGGCCGGCTACAAGATTGTCAAGACTCATCAAAAAAGGCAGGAATAGTAAAACCCATGGACGGTTTACGATATCCTGATGTCCCTTTTCCAACAATTCCCGGATCAAGATATAAAGCCCCAGTGCCAGCATAATGCCAGGCCCCAACCAATGGGCAATCTCCGAAAAGGTGCTATTTAGTTGATTGCCAATGAGCAAGCCCACAAGCGGCATGGTCACTTCAAAAAAGGCAAAAATCCCGGCCACGCTCCAACGGCGGGTTGCCTTCAAGCCAATGAGCCCAAAAGCGGAGGCCAATTGAAGATTGTCGAGGCCAACCAGAATGCCGAATATCAATACCGTCAACATTTGCCAAGAAACTATTTCAAGCTATAAATATTCAGCACGCCCCCATTGTCGCCCTGAATGAGGGCGCCTGCCACCACATATTTGTCCCAGATGGCGGGGCCCAGGCAATAGCCATAGCCCCCGCTGAACCCAGCGGTAGGGCTTCCAATGTCATCTTGCCAAAGGAGGGTTCCATCCTCTATAAGAAACGCGTATATGGAAACCTGGGTGGTTGCCACCAAAACTACATCATTCACCACGGCAGGTGAACTCAATCCGCATTCCCCAGCGTTGGTGTACATGGAAGCGCCGACTTTTGAATACTTGGGCGGGTTGCTATTGTCCATCGGCCACTTATCGGCTAGGGAATCCCAGGCAATTGCTTTCATAAAAGGAGTGGTATTGAAATCTATGCCGGGCCCGGGGAAATGGTAGTTAGGCCCACCCATGCCAATGAAAAGTGTACCCGTTTGAGGGTCTATCGCAGCGGTATTGAAGGGGCCAAAATAATTTTCTCCCCCATTTATATTGGATATTTCATTGGGCACGTGCACGCCTATCATGTCCTGTTGATACCCAGGAGGATGCAGATCAATTTCCGGGATTTGGGTGCCGTCATTCATCTTCGGAAGCAGGGAAACGGAGTTGATTAATTGAAGGGTATGGGCCTCGCATATCATGAATCCCCCATTTTTACAGCCAACGGCTACTACTTTTCGTGGATTGGGAAAGCCCAAACTTGGAGGAAGTGTGTAAAGGGTACAAGCGCTCCCGATGTCAACATCCAGGTCGGAGGGGCGGTAAGATGTTTTTGCGGGCATTTGTGTAAAAGCAGCAAATTCTCCAGAAAGCGCCTTGATGGCTAGTATGCCCGACGACCAACCTACCGAAGGAAGCCCGGTGTCGAATGTTGTGGTATTGTTAGGGGATGCCGGTTGGCCCGTAGAAGCATAGAGGTAACCCGTTTCTTCATCGTATGCAATGGCCGACCAGACGGAACAGCCTCGAGTCACCTCGTAACCACTGAAGGTGGTAAACATTGCGGGGAGATTATTGGGATCTGCAACTACTTGTGCCGGCAATTGATTCACCGGATTGGGCTTGCCTTCTTCGTATTGACAGGTACAATAAATCCATACGACATCTCCAGAATCAGCATCCAAACAGAAAATAAAACTAAACAGGTATGGATTTTCGCCTTCTCCTACGCCCAAAAAAATCCGGTGTTTTTCTACGCCATCCTCCATCATGTTAACCACCGTCGGGCTCGACCAGCCCGCAGCAGGCGCGTATCCTGCTTCCATTCCAAGAATATTGGTGGTGGGTTGGTTGTGGGCAGGATCGGCATATCGCAGGTTTGTTTGCCACAACAATGTTAGGTCGTCCTGTTTGAGGCAATATAAAACGGCGTTGAAACCGATAAAATAAACACAGTTGTTGATGACCGTCGGGGTGCAGCCCATGCCAGTAAATCCATGGGTGTCACGGTCTTTGACGTCTATGTCCCATTTGAATTCGCAGATCAAATTTCCACTGGAAACTTCGTATTTTTGAAGTGAGCCACCGTTGGAGCCTTTTGCTTGAAGGCTGTTCGCCAGGCCGACATAAATAAACCCATCCACCACGGCGGGCACCGATAAGATGGAGCCATCTATCATGATTTGGTGGAGCAGCCCAAAATTGCCCGATTTAAAGCTGTCGCTGTTCAAAGAACTGAACTTGCTGGCATTTCCGCCATGGCCATATCCGGCATGGTACATAAACCAATCGTTCGGTGTTGAAGAAGTATCTGGCATGGATAATTAATTATGATTTGATAAGAAAATGGGTGCAAAAAATATGAATTTCCTTGTAAAGGCAATCCTTTTGCGCACTTCGTTGGCCCCAAAGATTACCATCAATACGAGCGCAATTGCAATGACCAACTAAAGTCGGTATTGGGTGCTTTGTAATGGCAACCCATGCAAGAGTTTCCGCCTTTCCCGCCCGCGCCCACGGCGTCGTTGGGGCTTTGGAAGTACGTTTCCATCGTGGTGTTTATACAACTGTCTATGGGGAAAGGCTGTCCACAATCTCCCGGATACTTTCCGTTTTTGGTGTATTGCTTGAAAACTGTAGGATTGGTGGGCCATTGTGTAATGACCAATTGATAATACTGCATCCAAGAGTTTCCAACCGCCTTTTGATATATTTGATTGATATCCACTGTACTGACGCCCACGGGGGTGGTTGGAATCTGGTTGAACCGTGTTACCTGTACGGGCGTTCGCTGGCTTTTGTCCGAAATCAAACTCGCGCTGATAGGTTTGTTGGCAAAACCTCCGATGGTGGCCGGATTGTTGGTTCCGTTGTTAAAGGAATACGGCGCTTTTGCATTGGGTGCCCCCGGAACGTTATCCACCTGCTCGAACGAAGACCAGACCCATTGTGGAAAGGTGTTTACCTTTTGGGCAATATGAAGCCCTATCAAACCCATTTTTTGTTTGACGCACTGCTTGCTGACCGGGTCATAAACCAATTCGTCTATAACATAATACCTGCTGGGGTCATCTTTTGCAGTAAGCTGCCTCCAAGCCGCTTTCACCAGAATAGAACCCTCCGTAGTGGCGGTGCTGCTGGGCATTGTTACTGCTCCACCATTCTTTTTCTTATAGTCATAAAGGTTGCTATTGAGGTAAAGGCCGTTGTTTACCAAGAAGTTGTATTGGACTTCATTATACTTAATCTCAAACAAGGCATAATTCTGGTTTTGGTCAATCAATGGAACGGAAAAAGATTCATCACCGTCTCCAGGAAGCATTTTACTTTTGGCAGAACCGAAGATGTGTCTTAAGGTGTCCCCTTTTTGACAAAGGCTCACAGGGTTATCCCATGAATTCCAGGGAGAAGGTGTGTTGATACCTTGCCCAAATAGATCCCACTGGTTTTTATAACTCGTCCAAACCACGGGGCTTGAATTCGTCATATTTAAAAAAGCATTGGGATCGTTTGGGTTGAGCGGCACACCGCGTTGGCCGGGCGTTACGGGCCAGCACAGGGCAATAAAGGTTTGCCAGCTGAATTGATCAAAAAAAGGACGGGCGTCCACTGGTAAAGGGCCAATTGAATCCGGGAAGGCCACCTCACTCGGCATTGTTCCAGAAAACACAGGTTGAATCAAACTTTTGGCACCCGTAATTTGGTCGGCCTTGACCATGTCCTTGGTTTTGGGAACATCCCCTCCACAACTCGTTTGGGTGATGTTGAGCGCTAAAAAGAGCACACCCAATCCCAATGCAGTCAGGGCAATCCTTGAAAATACAAATTGTCTTTTTTTGGCCATAATAGGTGGTGTTTTACGAAAGTTTGAAAAAATAATTGCAAAAATAATCACTGTTGCAGCATTTCAAATTTTTTTAATTCAAGGTTGTATCAATAATTTTGGGAGTGTCCTTGCCTTCCATTTTCATTCCCGCACCCACTTTCTCCCCCACCACCAAAACAAACCCGCAATCCCAAACGAACAGGCGAGCGAGAGCAAAAAAGCATTTTCATCATATCCGAAACGCCCAAACAAGGCAAACAACAGCGATATCGGGATATATCCCAACAGATTCATGAGCAGGTACCTGCCGAATGGCATGCGTAAGTGCCCGGCCAGGATACATATACTCTCTGAAACGACTGGAATTCCCCTGGTTATCAAAATGGTCAGTGTCCCATATTTTTCCCAAAAAGCCACAGATTTTCGATCTGCTGCAGCCCTCATCCCGTAAGTGCTCAGGTTTCCCAAATAATATCCTGCAACGGCGCCAGTCATCAAGGATATCACCGATAAGCCAGCACCCGCTATGCCACCCAGGACGAATCCGTTGGTGTACATGATGATGCTGTTTGGGATTGGAAGTACAATATCGGAGGTCAACAGCAGAAAACTGAAAACTGCATAATGCAGTCTATTAGCGGTTAGCGCAGTTAATTGTGCAATCCATCCTTCTTCCGTACCCCCCCAGATCAGATAGCTCGCCAAAACAAGCAAACAGGTTATTATAAAAAGGATACTCGTTCGATTCAAAATTTAGATCCCACTCATTTGGAATAAACGTAATCTGGTGCGCAAAGGTGAAAAACAAATATTTCCTGAGGGAGGGTATTTTTACCTGTTTTTAAGTTCGGGTCTATTCCTTACTGCTTAAACACGCAGACGTTATAAAATTTACCTTCTGCCATAATCTGAACAATGTAACCGCCAGCCGAATATTCTGACAGGTCAATGACCACCAGACGCGTGTTTGAATAGGTTTCGGAGTGAATCCATTGCCCCCTTGTATTGTAAATGCGGAGACTCAGATTTTCTATATTTTGGTTCAATTCAACCCTGAAAATCCCTGAAGTTGGATTGGGACTTATGCATACATCCTTTTCTTCAAAAAGCCGTGGAATTCCAGATACAAGGACGGAGATACAAATGCTGGTGTCTACACAGGCTCCGTTTGTTATTATTACTGCATAGATCCCGTCGAAGATTGGAGTGAACGTCTGGTCGGTTGCATTGGGCATCCAATGGTTGTTGATGCAATTCAGCCACTGATAGCTGGCATTGGACTCAAAGGCGGCCAGAGTATTTCCAGAGACGAGTATACTATCGCTTGGATGGGCATCCACCAGCACTTCGGCGCTCAGGGGGGCGGCAGAACATCCATTTGTGCTGCCAATGACCTGATATGTTGTGGACGTTACTGGGCTGACCATGGTGCTGCCTTCAGTGGCGCCGTTACTCCACAGGTAAGTTTCTGCACCGCTGGCAATCAGGGTAGCGGTTTGGCCTTCACAAATGACTGGGTTGTTGACTGTTAGGATGGGTAATGCCAGGACGGTCACCAATGCGCTTGCCGGATCAGAGGAGCATCCATCCAGAACACCCGTGACGGTATAAGTCGTTAATGCAAGAGGACTTACGCTTATGCTGGCGTCGGTGGCGCCGTTACTCCACAGGTAAGTTTCTGCACCGCTGGAAATCAGGGTAGCGGTTTGACCTTCACAGATGTCCGCGTTGTTTATGGTGATCGTAGGTATAGCGTTTACGGTCACCAATGCGCTTACTGGATCAGCGTAACAGCCATTCAGAACGCCCGTGACGGTATAAGTCGTTGATACAATAGGACTTACGCTTATACTGGCGTCGGTGGCGCCGGTACTCCACAGGTAAGTTTCTACACCGCTGGCAATCAGGGTGGCGCTTTGGCCTGCACAAATTGCTGGGTTGTTGACTGATACAAGGGGTAAAGGGTTTACAATCACTTCTGCCATTGCCTGAGCAGCCGGACAGCCAGGATTTGTTCCTGTGACCGTATACGTTGTTGAAGCAGAAGGGCTTACGGCAATAGTACTGGTGGTAGCGCCATTGCTCCAAATGTAGTTTGGGGCTCCGGCGACCATCAGGGTAGCAGATTCGCCTGCGCAGATCACTGCATTGTTGACTGTCAACATGGGCAAAGCACCTGCCAAAATCGGCTCGTTGGGCTTTTCATTGTATTGGTATCCTAACAGGGTAATGCCATTGGTACTGGAGACTGAAATAAGCATCCAGCCGTAAAAAAAATCCTTCCCGGCCTGCATTCTGAAGCCAACATATCCGGTTTGGTTGTTTAAATCGGGGTAATTGGGCGCATACAATACCCCTTGATTGCCACCCATCCGCCAGAGACTGGAGCCCCCGATAGCAGTACCCGCAGATAAAAATTGAATGTTATCGCTGTTTACGCTGGTGCTTATAATTCCCCGCCCATAGTTTTCAAGATAATAGCTTCCAGCGTTGTACCACAATCCATAATATCTAGGAATGGGGCCCGTTGTTTCAAATTGGTTCCAGCTTGAATTTTCGGTGGTCGTAAGGGTTTCAGTGGAGCAAATGGTACGCCAGGATTTCAAAAAAGTGAGGTTGAATGTGGTGGTATAATTCAAAATGTTTGCAGCATTAGAACCCACGACTGCTTCATTGCTAAACATGAGTATGATGTTGCTTATGGAATTAGCTGCGTCATGCTGGAGCGCTTTGCCGACAAAAGTCAGGGTGGCACTTTTCCCATCTGCCGCGCTCACGATGGATGCGGATAATCCGGCAGGTAGGTTGCTTATAGTGTAATGTAGGTCTTCTTGAAGGGTAGCACCCGGGAGTGCAAACACGGCGCCCCCACAGGCATAAATGATCACC
This sequence comes from Chitinophagales bacterium, assembly GCA_038213575.1. Classification (GTDB taxonomy): domain Bacteria; phylum Bacteroidota; class Bacteroidia; order Chitinophagales; family Saprospiraceae; genus M3007. The sequence goes on from JBBQSW010000017.1 coordinate 9,954, forward strand.
GGAGGCATTTCTATGCTGCCGTCGTTGGCGATGTCTTCCACGAGGTTAGTCTTGGAGTATGCAAAGAAGGGTTGTGCCATGACACAGCTATGCTCCGATTTCGGATCGAGCAATCCGGTAGCAACCAGATTGTCATATTGCCAAAGGGATTGTCTCGAAGGGCTTGTCAGGGCAGCTTCCATCCGGGTATTTTGGTCCATCGTGAAGTTTTTATAACACGACGTATTGTAATCCATATAGTTTTCCCCATTGACCAGTCCACCACAGCGTACCGCGTTGCAACCGGCTCCTGCGACGTCTGTTGGAGGGGTGTCAGCGCATTGATCTCCTGCACTGGCACAATTTCCCCCTTCAAAGGTGTGAATCAGGTGCAGATAATGCCCGCATTCATGGGTAAAAGTCTGATTGAAATTGAGGTTGTTGTAGGAGGAGCCGCCATATCCAAGATACACATAATTGTATACTACTCTGGCAATCCTATAATCGCTCATGAAGGTGCTTGGATACCAGGCAATGCCGGAATTGTTGATCACATTGTTTGCATACAGATCGTGCATTATATAGACATTGAAGTATTTGTAATTGTCCCATGCACAGGAGGCAATTTGAGGGTCGTATCCCCAACTGTTTCCAAATCCGGATTGTTTGTCTTGATAATAAACGATTCCATTGGTTAGATTGCCTTTAGGATCAATTTTGGCCAGGGCGAAGCGGATTTTGGTATAGGATTTTACGCCAGCAAAGGCAGCATTCACCGTAAGGTAATCTGCATCAGCTCCGGCAAAGGTTCTGTTCAGGTCCTGCATAGCATAGTCAATCTGACTAAAGGGCACGCCAGCGCTACCATTAGGATGAAAGACATGAAACACGACCGGGATCGTCAAAATGCAGCTGGTATCCGGAAGGGTTTTTCCAAACTCCGCCTTCCTTGGTTGGGCCGCTTCCAAGTATTTTTGAACCCACCATTCCGTTTCCGCAAAGCCCGGATCGGAGGCCACTTGTTGTGCAAGGGTCGCTATTTCCCTCGAAATGCCGTGGTCTGGGGAGGTGTGTTCAATCAGCGAGGGCGCTGCGGGGCCGATTTGTGCGACCAATTGTGTGCAAAAGAAGCACAGGAAGAGGGGCAGTGTAGGCAGTATTTTCATAGAAGAAAGGCAGGTTTTAAAAGTACATGGCTGTGTGTAGATGTAAAGGCAAGCAAAGCCGGGCGCCAAGCGTTCCTAACAGCGCGAAAGAACGAGAAAAATCAGTAAAATTTGACCGCTCGCTTGTCATGGCAACTCCCATGGATGAAAATTAAGAAGTTAAAGAAGGAAGCGTCCTGCCTACCTTTGCTCCCTTGTCCACTCCGCAGCTGCTCAGGCAAAATTTCCATGCTCCCAATAAAAAAATCCCCCCCCCAAGAAAAAACCCGGCTCCACCCGCGAAACCAACATCGCGAGCGCTACGATTTCAAGTTGCTGATTGCGCGCTGCCCGGGGCTCGCGCCCTTTGTGCAGTTGAATATTCACAACGACGAATCCATTGATTTTGCAAATCCGGATGCGGTCAAGATGCTGAACACCGCTTTGCTGAAGCAGTATTATGCGCTCCAATACTGGGATGTTCCGCCAGGGTATTTGTGTCCGCCTATACCTGGCCGGGCCGATTACATACACTATATGGCAGAATTACTGGGCCGCTCCAACTATGGGAAAGTCCCCATGGGCAATAAGGTAAGCTGTCTGGACATTGGGGTGGGGGCCAACTGCATTTATCCAATCATCGGAAATCATGAATATGGCTGGCACTTCATTGGGTCTGATATTGACCCGGTCGCGATTGAATCTGCCGACAAAATCATTGATTCCAATCCCACTTTGAAAGGCGCCATAGAATGCCGCTTGCAAACCAACCCTGCCGATATTTTTTATGGGGTGATTCAAAAGGACGAAATCATTGATCTGGTGGTCTGCAATCCGCCTTTCCATGCTTCTTTGGAGGATTCTCAAGCTGAAACCTTGCGCAAAATGAGCAATTTGGCCAAGGAAGAAGTCACCACCCCCATTCAGAATTTTGGGGGTCAAGCCGGAGAGCTTTGGTGTGATGGAGGCGAAGAAAAGTTCGTCCGGGCGATGGTGCGCCAAAGTCGGCAATTTATGAATTCGGTCTTTTGGTTTTCCTCTTTGGTTGCCAAAAAATCGCACCTGCAAGGGATTTATGAAGAACTCAGAAAAGCAAAAGCAGAGGATGTAAAAACAATTCCAATGGGACAGGGGAATAAGAGCAGCAGGATTGTGGCTTGGACTTTTTTGACTGGAGCGGAGCAGAAAGCATGGAGGAATGGGCGTTGGGGCGAGTCAAAGTTTGTTCGGAAACAATCTCTATAGCCTGGCGGAATGGGCTGAGCTGGCAATTGTGACAATTGGTGGAGTGCCCGCCCAAGCACAACGAGCCGCCTCCCAAGGTTCGGGAAGCGGCTCGCGTAATTCATTTTATCGGTACAAAACCAGGATCAAGCGGCTTCTTTTTTCTATGAAGCAGGCTTTGGTTTGTCGGCAGACTCGGTATCGGGTGTAGATTCCAGACCAGCATCTGCTTCTGTAGATTTGTGCACAACATCATCAATGATGATTACATCGGTAACAACGGGTGCATCTTCCTGTTTGAATGATTCTAAGGCCTCCGTATCTCCTTCTGATTCTTGTACTACGTCGTCAGTTATTACATCATCTTTTTTAATGGACTCGTACATTTCCGCTGCTTTTTCTTTAACATCGGTATAGGCTTCGGTTGCCTTTTCTTTGGCTTCGCTCAGCATTTCGCCCGCCTTTTCCTTTGCGTCACTGTATGCCTCCCCAGATTTCTCTTTTGCTTCCTGATATACCTCTTCCGCTTTTTCTCTGGCTTCACTCAGGGCTTCTTCGGCCTTCTCAACCACCACGCTGGCTACTGCTTTAGCGGTATCTAGTGCATCGAGCAACACGTCGCCCAATAGATTGGTGGCGGCCTCAAAAAGGCTGTCCTCTTTTTCTACGTGGGGGGCCTGGGCGGCAGCGGCGGTAGCCTTGGCGTGGGTTTCAGCTTCAATCTCGGATTTAATGGCCGCTTTTTTAGCTTCAATCTGTTGGCGTTCGGCTTCTTTGGCAGCCAAACGGGCTTCCTTTTCATGGGCACTGTTGGCTTGGCGGTGCACGTCGTTGCGTGCTTTGGTCAGTTCGGCCAATCTTTCGCGCTTGCCATTGGCGCGTTCTTCGATCATTTTGATCTTCGCACCGCGGATCTGTGCCTCCAATTGACCTTCAGAGGTGTTCACTTTTTTGCGCTGGAAAGCGAGTTCTTCGTCATCTCGGTAGAGGCTTTCTTCGAGGCGTTTGATGGCGTCATCAAGACCTGAAAGACGTTTGTCGTGGCGGTCGGCAATGGTGCCTGCATTGACCTCTGGGCCGAATTTGCGTTCTTTGGCTTTTTTGAACGCAGCATCCAAGCGATCCCAAAGTTTGTTGCGATGCTCGTTGCTCATGCGCGTGTTGTGATATTCACGCTGTATTTTTTTGAGTTCGTCAAAGACGCTGTTGAATTTCGAGCCACCCGTATTGATGAGCTCTTCAAGTTCTTCAAGGGCCTTGCTGATGCTGTTAAACACATTTTGTGAAGCTTCGTTGAACTCTGAGTTCACCTTTTTTCGCACGGCTTTGAGGTGCTCGAAAAGGGCATTTATGCCGTCGCGCAGTTCGTCTGCATGTTGACGATTCAAATTGCGTTCTCGGCTTTGGTTCTGCACCTTGTCCCAAAAAGAGCGGAGGCTGGTGAATATTTGGTTGTCATAAGAAGACAACGTCGCTACTTTTTCTTTGAATTCGGCCAATTCTTGCTGGTAGGCGGCATAGAGTTTGGCAGAAAGCACTGCAAAATGCCACTCCGTCTGAGCACGCTGTACAAGGTCGGGGCGATCCACTTTGAGGCTGTCGGGCAACAGGCTTTCCGTGACACTGAGCTCGCGCTCGGTGGTTTCAGTGCCTTCGGGAAAGGCTACTTCTGCATTGCCTTCACGCCATTCGTGCATCATTTTTCGCACAAACTCTTCATCAGCAATGCCTTCTGAAAATGTGTGCAGCAACACATTACTGGTTTCTGCTTGCAGTTCGAGTGCGATCAGGACTTTTTCGTTTTCGGCATTACTGCCCCAAAGGACTAACTTGTTCTTCATAAATCTACAGTTGTCGGTACACGGGTGACTATTGACTAGGTCAATAGATAACAGGCGGCAAAACTAGACTGTTGTTGGCGTTTTTTTCTCTTTCAATTTCAAAATGCCCACAGAAAGCAGGTATTCTGCAATCTGGATAGCATTGGTGGCGGCACCTTTGCGGAGATTATCGCTCACAATCCACATATTCAGTGTGTTGGGCTGGGTCTCGTCGCGGCGGATCCGGCCCACGAAAACATCGTCTTTGTCGTGCGCCATCAATGGCATCGGGTATTGCAATTCGGCAGGGTTGTCTACGACTACCACACCCGGGGCTTTTTCGAGCAAGCTGCGTACTTCGGCGAGGTCAAAATTGCGCTCGAACTCCACGTTCACCGACTCGGAGTGCCCACCGATGACGGGTACGCGCACGGTGGTGGCAGTAACGCGAATATGATCGTCGCCCATGATTTTTTTGGTCTCGTTCACCATTTTCATCTCTTCTTTGGTATAGCCGTTCTCGGTAAACACGTCAATATGGGGCAGCACATTCAGGTCAATCTGGTAGGGGTAGGCCCGTTCACCTGTCTTACCCTTGCGTTCGTTCATGAGTTGTTCCACTGCTTTTACACCAGTCCCGGTTACGCTCTGGTAGGTGCTGACCACGATGCGCTTTATGCCATATTTGTCGTGCAAAGGCTTGAGTGCCACCACCATTTGGATGGTAGAGCAGTTCGGGTTGGCAATGATTTTGTCCTTTTTGGTGAGTATACCTGCATTCACTTCCGGCACGATGAGTTTTTTGTCAGGGTCCATGCGCCAAGCCGAGGAATTGTCAATCACAATGGTGCCGCGATCCGCGAAACGGGGCGCCCATTCTTTGGAGACACTGCCACCAGCAGAAAAAATGGCCACGTCCGGTTTTTTACCCACCGCAGCGTCCATACTGATGATTTTGTGGCGTTTGCCCTGAAATTTTACGGTCTTGCCCACCGAGCGCTCAGAAGCAACGGGGAATAGTTTGGTAACAGGGAAGTTGCGCTCTTCGAGGATTTGTAACATTTTGGTGCCCACCAATCCGGTGGCGCCGACTACGGCTACTTTCATTGCTGATGTTTATAGGTTGATGTGTTGATTAGTTTATCCGCCAAAGTTTAAACATGGGACGATGGATTTGGCCGACAAAGGTATGAAACTCGACAAACCTATTGGATAAGTGCTGCTTCTATCCGTCCTTCGCTGTTACAAATTCCCTCCAGCCCTCCTTTACACCAAGCCTAAAACAGGCAGTAGGACGGCCGCAGGCCGCCGTCTATCGTTATGCAAACAAAAACCGTTGCAATCATGCTGCTGGTTCTCTGGACCGTAGCATTTCCCGCCCGAGCTCAAAGCGGTTTTTCCTTGCCAAGAGGTACACGGCACGTCGAAATCCCATTCGAATACGTCAACAATTTTATCATACTGGACATCGGGTTCAACGGCTCCTTGCCCTTAAAATTCATTTTTGACACCGGGGCGGAGCACACCATCCTGTCAAAGCGTGAAGTCACCGATTTCCTTCAGGTACGCTACGACCGTGAGTTTCGTGTCAAAGGCTCCGACCTCAAAACCGAATTGGTGGCCTACCTTGCCCGCAACATCCAACTAAAGATACTGGGCAAGGATATTGCAGCGGCCAACGAAGATATTTTGGTGTTGAAAGAAGACTATTTTCGTTTTGAAGAATACGCTGGGTTAGCGGTGCACGGCATTTTGGCAGGGCGCGTTTTTTCGCGTTATCTGTTGAAAATAAATTATCAACGAAAGGTGCTCACACTTTATGAACGCGGGTCGTACAACATGAATCGAGAAGGTTTCGAGTCTTTGCCTTTGGAAGTGTTTCGCAATAAGCTCTATATCAATACCCAAGCTAAACTCCGCTCAGATTCTTCCGCGCCCGTAAAACTTTTGCTTGACACGGGTGCCGGATTGCCACTCATGCTTTTCACCAACACACACCCGCTCATTCAGCCTTCGGCCAACGCTATACCTACCAATATCGGCATGGGACTGGGCGGTTATTTGGAGGGTTTTGTAGGGCGAACGCCAGGGTTGATGCTGGGAAAATTTTCGCAAAAAAATATCCTCACTTATTTCCAAACGGTAGACACGGCTCAGGACCTTAGCTACCTCAATGGTCGCAACGGCTTGATTGGCAACACCATTTTAAACCGTTTTCAGGTGGTAATTGACTATCAGGATGCGACGCTTTGGCTGAAGCCCACCAAATATTATCAAAAGGATTTTGTCTATGACCGCAGCGGGCTGAACATCATCGCTTCAGGAATTCGCCTCAATCGTTTTTCTGTACTCAACGTACTCCCAGGCTCTCCTGCGGACGAAGCGGGCATTCATGCAGGCGACCGTATCATGCGCATCGGCTGGTTGGCTGCGAGCCTCCGGACTTTGGAAAACCTGCAGGGTATGCTCCAGAAAAAACCTGGCAAACAGGTCAAAATCGTGATAAAACGGGATGGGAAGGTGATGAAAAAACGGATTGTGCTGCGGGATTTGATCTGAACTGCCTGAAGCAAAAGGATCTATTACGAATTTTTCCGCCGGGACAGGCCAAAACCTATCACGACAGTCTCCAAGCAGACAGTTGACAAACCTTTTCAGCTCTTTTCCTCCGTTGCCCAATAAACATGCGTTATCTTTCGCAGCGAAAAACCTATCCTGCACCTATTTCGTACATAGCACAACGCCAAACCTTCAACCCTCAAAATGCACATAGTCATCCTCGGCAATGGAATCAGTGGCGTCACTTGCGCCCGATTTCTCCGCAAACTCAGTAACCACGACATCACGCTCGTTTCCGACGAATCGGATGAGTTTTTCAGCCGCACCGCGCTTATGTACATTTACATGGGCCACATGCGCCTGCGCGACACGATGCCTTATGAGCCTTGGTTTTGGGAAAAAAACCGCATCCAACGTGTTCGAGCCCGTATTGAGCACATTGATTTTCAAGAAAAAAAACTGATCACCAAAGAAGGTACAACCCTCGTATATGACAAACTCGTGCTGGCCTTAGGCTCCCAGTCCAACAAATTCGGTTGGCCAGGCCAAGACCTGGATGGGGTACACGGGCTGTACCATTTGCAGGATCTAGAAGCCATGGAACGGCACTCCGCCCAGCTTTCTGGCGGCAAGAAACCCATTGGAGCCGTCATCGTTGGCGGCGGCCTCATAGGCATTGAAATGGCTGAGATGTTTCATTCCCGCAACATTCCGGTTACGTTTTTGGTGCGGGAAAAGGCGTTTTGGAACAATATTTTGCCCGCAGAAGAAGCCGCAATGGTGACCCGACATATCAAGGAACACCACATTGATCTTCGCTTGGAAACAGAACTTCAAGCAATCCTGCCCGCCCCTAACCTTCCGGGGGTGTGTGCTGCGATCGTGACCAACACCGGCGAAACCATCCCTTGTGGCTTCGTGGGCCTCACGGTGGGAGTCAGCCCGAACATCGGTTTTTTAAAAAATACAGCCCTCGAAACCAATAAGGGAATTCTCGTAAATGAGTACTTACAAACCAACCTGCCCCATGTATTCGCCATCGGAGATTGTGCCGAACTCCGGGAGCCTCAAAATGGCCGCCGCAGTATCGAGGCCATCTGGTACACAGGCCGCATGATGGGCGAAACGGCCGCCTATAACTTGGTGGCGGAGGATAATCGTCATTCGTCATTGGTCATTGGTCATTCGTCATTGGACATTGGTCATTCGTCATTGGACATTGGTCATTCGTCATTGGACATTGGTCATTCGTCATTGGACATTGGTCATTCGTCATTGGACATTGGTCATTCGTCATTGGACATT
>JBBQSW010000018.1:0-17915 GCA_038213575.1 Chitinophagales bacterium
CGGTTTGTTCGACTCTTTTGAACTGATACTTTGTTGCGCCTCAGTCATGGAGAGCCCGCTACAATCCTTCGTCGCGCCTAGTCTCATCTCAAAATAATCTGACCAAACTATCAAAGACTTCGTGCCCCTGCCACTAGTGCCACTAATTCCGGCTCAAAAGTAGGACTTCGCGCGACTTTTGGCGGCGTTCTGATGCAATGCTCTGTTCACAGGTTGTATTTTTTTGAAAAAAAATTTAGCAAACAAAAACCAACCCCTTCATTTTCAAAAAATTACAAAGGGGCTAAGGTCTTTCAGATCCAATACCTTAACCTCAGATTAACCGCGTTTTTGCTCAAATTAACAAGAGTATTTAGGGTACCTACGCTTTTGCTACCTTCGCCACCCGAATTTTTGACTTAGTAAAATGGCGCCATGACACACCACATCAGTCCTGACCATCTCTCCCTCGAACAAATGGGGGACATCCTTTCCAAACATTCCAAACTTGCCCTGTCCGCCGAAGCCTCTGGCCGCATCCGTCACTGTCGCGATTTTTTGGAACAAAAACTCGCCAGCAACGACCAACTTTTCTACGGTATCAACACGGGTTTTGGCTCGCTCTGTAACGTCCGAATATCACCCGAAGACCTCGAACAGCTCCAACACAATCTGGTCGTTAGCCACGCCGCTGGAATGGGCGATGCTGTCCCACAGGAAGTGTTGCGCATCATGTTGCTTCTAAAAATCCAGAGCCTGTCTTATGGCCATAGCGGGGTGCGTGAGGCGGTAGTACAGCGCTTGGTTGATTTTTACAACGCGGATGTTTTGCCCGTGGTTTTTGAATTAGGCTCTCTGGGCGCTTCAGGTGATTTGGCTCCGCTAGCACACCTAAGCCTTCCGCTGATTGGGCTTGGCGAAGTGTGGCATGACGGTCGCCGCCAGCCCTCCTCCGATGTGTTGAAAAAACACGGTTGGCAGCCGCTCCGTTTTCAAGCTAAAGAAGCGCTTGCACTGTTGAACGGAACTCAGTTTTCAGCAGCTTATGCCACTTGGTGCTTGTTGGAATCGAGACGGCTGGCTGATTTGGCGGACTTGAACACTGCTATTGGGTTTGATGCGTTCAATTGCAGGCTCTCGCCTTTGGATGCGCACATTCATCAGATACGCCCGCACGAGGGACAAGTATCTACCGCAAAAAAAATACTCAATTTATTGGAAAACAGCGAGATAGCTCAATCTGAAAAAACCGCCGTGCAAGACCCGTACGCTTTCCGATGTGTGCCTCAAGTTCATGGAGCAAGCCGGGATGCTATTGCGCACATCGAAAAAATGTTGGTAACAGAGCTCAATTCGGTGACGGACAACCCCAACCTTTTCCCGGACGATGATATGATTGTTTCTGGCGGGAATTTTCATGCGCAGCCACTCGCTCTTCCGCTGGATTACCTCGCCATTGCGCTCGCTGAATTGGGCAGTATTTCCGAACGCCGGGTGTATCAATTGATCAGTGGGCAACGGGGCCTTCCGCCCTTCCTGACCGACGACCCCGGATTACATTCCGGGATGATGATTGCGCAATACACCGCGGCAGCCGTTGTCAGTCAAAACAAAACCCTTTGTGCCCCAGCTTCCACGGATAGCATTGTGAGTTGCAATGGACAAGAAGATCACGTCAGCATGGCAGCCAACGCCGCCACCAAAGCCCGTCGGGTAGTGCTGAACCTTGAACGTCTGCTTGCCATCGAATTTATGGTCGGAATGCAGGCCTTGGAGTATCGCCGCCCCTTGAAATCTTCGCCATGCATTGAAAAAATTAAGGAGGAATACCGTCTTGTGGTACCTCGTTTAGAGGCAGACCGGGTGCTGAGTGTTGATTTGGAACGGACGGTGGGGTTTTTAAAACAGATAAGTTCGTGAGTGTTTTTTAAACACTCCTGTATTCAATATTAACAGTCCTTGAAAACCCAAAAACAATATGCTTAATTTGCCTATCTGTTTTAAAACGGTTCACAATCCCTCAATCCCTGTCACCGTAGTATATTTGAAAGAAAGTTTTTTATTCGGATGCACGATGTTGAATGCCGCTTGACAGGCCAGTGTGGCTTCGTGAAACCCACAAAGAATAAGTTTCAATTTGCCTGGGTAGGTATTTATGTCGCCAATGGCAAAAATGCTGGGAACATTGGTAGAATAGTCGAGGGTGTTGACGGCAATCGCGTTTTTATCAATGCCTAGTCCCCAATCTCCGATGGGGCCGAGTTTGGGGGTAAGCCCAAAAAGCGGCACAAAATGGTCGGCAGGTAATTGACTTTCGCCTTCTGTGTCGTGTAGCACCGTTACACTTTCCAATTTCCCCGTTCCTTGTAAACCTGTGATTTGGGCATTGGTAATGAGTCGGACACGGCCTTTTTCTACAAGGTGCTGCACTTTTTCTACACTATCAAGGGCTCCGCGAAACTCCGTACGCCGGTGAAGGAGCGTGATCTCTTTTGCAATATTGGCGAGGTAAATAGTCCAGTCCAACGCCGAATCGCCCCCACCTGCGATGACAACGCGCTGGCCTTGGTACATCTCCGGGTTGCGGACGAAATACTCTACCCCATGATCTTCAAATTGGGCAATATTGTCAATCGGTGGTTTGCGCGGCTCAAAACTCCCCAATCCAGCCGCGATAAAAATGACTGGCGCCAAGTGCTGGATGCCCCGTTGCGTGGTAACGAGCCATCGGCCATCAGCTTGACGCTCAATGCTTTCGGCACGTTCACTCAGCGTGAAGCCAGGGTGGAAAGGGTCAATCTGCTGGAGCAAGTTTTTCACCAGATCGCCTGCCAGGATACTGGGACACCCTGGTATGTCATAGATGGGCTTTTTCGGATAGATCTCGGTAAGTTGGCCACCCGGCTGCGGTAAAATGTCAATCAAGTGACAGCGCAATTTCAACAGGCCCGCTTCAAAAACTGCAAACAGTCCAACAGGGCCGGCGCCTATGATAATAATATCAGTTTCAATCGTTTGTGTTGTCATAAAAGGGGGCGCGAAATTCATTTCGCTCAAGTCAAAAATGTAGGGCGAAATTCATTTCGCTCCAATAAAATAAGTCGGCGTAACGCTCAGTTCAGCGCTAATTCAACGCCTCTTTTCTTGTAAATAATTTCTTTTTTTGGAGGGTGCTACAAGCATTTCTTTAGCCCATCTGCCCGTAAGTGCGCCCAATGCTGTCAACAAACCACCCAATATCCCGGTGACCAAGAGCAGTTGCCAGCCCTGCACACCCATAAACAGCTGGCCAACTTTGGCCGAGAGCATTCCTCCATTGGAAAGGTCGGAGAGCCAAGCTGTGGTGTACCACAGTAAAAATCCACCCAAGAATCCACCGAAGAACGCTGCCCAAGCATTCCGGGTAAAATACCATCCGACAAGGAGGGCAAGAGGGGCCAAGCACCACCAAGGCAATCCAAAGCGGCAAAGATTGCCTAAAATAAAAATTGCAAGCGCAGTGAGCAGGGTATTTTTCATCATCAAAAAGGTTGATTTTGATTCGGTCTGGTGCCGCGTTCCTTCCACAAATTTTCACGAATTTTTTTATTGAAATCGCCTGAATTAGTGAGAATTAACGCAATTAGTGGCTAAAAGATAGTTACTATTTGGGATTGAAAACTTGTTTGCCCAAAATGCGCGTTGAAGCATCTCCTGACGATTTCAAGAAAAGCAAATCGTAATAATTTCCATTGGCCCAGGTATCTACCATATTGTCGTAGAATCTGCTGCCAGGATTTCCACTTTGGCCTCCGGGGTAAACCCCCAATGCGCGTACCACATCGCCCAGTTCGACAATCATACGCCACGAAGGGCCATTGGCTTTACTGATGGCATTGGGTGCTGTTCGGTGTCCACCCAATTTTATCCCAAGGCGACTGAAGGCGTCTATTTGACCTAAATGTTTGATTACAAAACCTTTGTGTTCTCCAAAAGCAACGCGGTTTTCTGGGTGTTCTTTGAAATAAGCTTGGGTAAGCTTGAAAGATTCAAGTACGATGTCCCGGGCAGTCTCCCGGAACGGCGTAGCGGGATGATCAAAAAAGACGCTGGCTGAATCTGTTTGCATCATTTCAATAAAACGCCATGCATCGGGGTACAACAGGGCTATCTTCTGATTCTTACTGGCCAATAAATCGTCGGTAGGCACGGTGCTTTGTCCCCGTTTTTCGAGCGCGGTGATTTCATCCCAAGTAGCTGTGTAACAGGAATCGAACCAAGCCTCAAAGAGGGTAGGGGAGAGCAGTTCGGATTCGTACCTGAAATTCCAACGAGCAAGTTCTTCGGCCATTTGTTTGCCCTCTGCGTCCAGTTGTGTGCGGTCGAGGAGTCGCAACATGGTAGGCAGAGCATCGGCGGCGCGTTGGCTGAAATTGTCCAACTGCATGGATTTCATGCTGTCTACGGTTGCGTTTGTCATGGCCTCCAGCCGGTCGTGGATTCGACGACTGCGCCAGTCTTCAAAATTGCCGAGATAATAATAAGGGTAGGAAGGTGGGGTAGAGTGTTGGTTAGCAGAAAATACATATCCCCGGCTTGGGTTTTTCATGCTCGGAACCTGATTTGAAGGAATGTAACTGTGCCATGCATTCGCCCATCGGTCGCCTTCTTGAACAAATCTGCCTTGTTGATCACCACGAACGGGGTATTTCCCTTGTGTTTGGATGGCAATATCGCCCGTCCGCGAAGCAAAGACAAAGTTCTGTGCAGGAGAATCAAAGCCGGGGAGTGCGTTTTTATAGGCTTCATAATTTTTTCCAGTGTTAAGGCCCAGAAACACGTCAAATGTGCTTTGTTCGGGAACATCATGGGCTATCCAACGGAGGGCACAATCGCGAAGCGGGTTTTCGGACTCAAAATCATAGGTTATTGGACCAAATACGGTGTAGCGAATGGTGTCCATGAAATCCGACTGGCCTTTCACGCCGATTTTTTCGTAGCTAAACCGGACACTTTTTTGTTCGCCGTCTATGCTGTATTTGCTGCGTTCGGCATTAGCCCAGTGGATTTTGTACCAATCAGACACATCATGGCTCACATTGGTGAGGCCCCAGGCAATATTTTCGTTGAAACCAATCAACACGCCGGGCACACCAGGGAGTGAAACGCCATAAGTGTTGGCTTCTGGGGTATGAATTTGCACTTGAAACCAAATAGATGGCAGCGTGAGGTTGAGGTGCGGATCGTTGCACAAGATCGGTTTGCCCGACTTTGTTTTTGCTCCGCTCAGCGCCCAGTTGTTGCTACCGACGATGGGCCCATCGCTCAGATATTTTTCCTCAGGTGCTTCCGTTTCCATAAATCCAAGCGAACGGGTGCTGTCTGCAAAAAAAGGAGGAGGCAACAAGGGGTGCAAGTCAGCCCATTGCCCCGTGTCAGGGATGATGGGATGTTGTTTTGGGTTCCATTCAGGATAAAGATAATCGAATGTTTCGCGGCCCAATGCAGCCAACGTATTGGTGCTTTCGAGGTCGTCTTCCCAGGTGCAGAGGGTTTCGGCCATTGCTTCTGACACGAGCGCGACTTTAAGCGGCGTCCAAGGTTCGGGTTCATAGTTTAGCAATTTGAATTCAATAGGCCACTCGGCGGGCGAAAGTTGGTTTACCCAGGCATTCACCCCATCGGTATAGGCTTGAAGCAAGGCCATTGTTTTAGGAGATTTCTTCCAACCAATTAGGTCGTTTTCAGCAGCGTAGACCATGCCTTTTCGACGGGCTAGGCGATCCAGTCGCAGGGTTTTTTCACCGATCACCTCTGAAAGGCGGCCAGATGCTTTGCGGCTGGTCATGTCCATTTGCCAAAGACGGTGTTGGGCTGTTACATAGCCTTGTACGCGGGCTGCATCTTCCTGGTTTTCCGCAAAAATGTGCGGAACCAGTAAATCGTCATACACCACCTCCACTTTTCCTTTGAGGCCGGGCAGTGAGCGGGATGCATCGTCAAAACCTTTGGCGGGTTCGGCGTTTGTCCAGAAGCCAGAAAACGGATTGAAAAATGATCCGAAGGGCGGGATGGTTTTGTCTCCCAGTTGCTGCGGGCGTGCGAGTTGCCACACGAACAAGGTGGTGAGCGAAAGGGCAAGGATAAATTTGATTGTGCGCATGGAGCAGTTCTTTTCCAAAACAAAGAGCGGCTAAGGTAGAGCAGCTTCCCTTTCCAGTGCATTGCTCATTTAAAACAAATCTTTTTTTGGCAATAAAACACCCTCAATCGGGCATTATTTGGCCGTCTGGGGACTTTGCCCAATTTGACATAAAAATAATTCAAAAAAATCCTGACAAAAACTTGACAGTTCCCGACAATTCACCCTAAAATTGCAGCAAGTAGTTTTTGTGTTTATTTGTTTGGGTTAGAATCCCTCGCTGCTAACAGTGAGGGATTTCTTTTTTTAGCCGTAGGGCGAAATTCATTTCGACCTATTTTTGGCCGTAGGACGAAATTCATTTCGCCAAAGCATCGGTTAAGCCAAACTTAGCATATAACAAAAAGGTGGCCCCTGTTACAAGTTTCGCCTACCTGAAGACAGAAGAAATTTGTAACAGGGGCCACCCGTTTGTTTGCTCAGAAAAAACTACTTATCTCCACCGCCAGCGCGGTAGATATACTTTTCCACATCCTGCCATTCGCCAGAATTCGGGTTGGCAAAATCACGGCGGATGCGCTCATACGCTGCTAGGGCATCCTCATTTTTGCCGAGGTTCTCATTGAGCATGCCCAGTTTTTTCAAATAGTACACGGCCACCAACTCGTTTTCTGTCGCTTCAGCGGCTTTTTCGTAGTAGTTGAGTGCTTTTTCAAAATCCCCTTTTTCAGAATAACAGTCGCCCGAGATGCCATATTTCAGGGCTGGCATCAGATCGCCATCGGGACTGAATGCATCCATTTGAGCGAGTGCGTTGTCAAGATCGCCTGATTGGAGATAGCATACACCCGCATAATAATGGGCCATGTTGCCAGCCGGAGTGCCGCTAAATTTATCGGCGAGGGCAAGGAAACCATCGTAGCCACCACCCGGGTCAGTGAGGGCAAGTCGAAAGGAGTCGCGTCCAAACTGCTGCTCGGCTTGCCACATGGCTGCCACGGCTTCCACTTGTTTGGGCTTGACAATCATTTCTTTATACAGCCACCAACCAGCAACGCCCAAAGCGATTGCAACAAGGGCATATATCAAGAGATTGGGGTATTTTTCCCAGATTGGTGCAGAATATGGTGAGGCCGACACCTGCTCCACTTCAACGATTTCGATCTGATCAGATTTGCGTTTTGCCATTTTGTCTCTAAAATTTTAAGTCGCTGTTCAAAAAATGCCCGCAAAAGTAGACAAAGTTTGATTCGTGAGCAGAGAAGTTGAAAAAAATGTGCGGAGTGAGGTCGAATTGCTGGATCCTTCTGTCTAAATTAGGCAAATGGATAATTTAATGTCGGCACCACAGATTGCGTATTTACCTTCGCTATCGGAACACAATTTCGTGTTCTTTTACAGAAAAACCTTTTTCCATGATGTCTAAACATTCGTTTTTTGCTCGGTGCTCGGTGCTCGGTGCTCGTATTATGCCTAACCCTTAAAATAAGCTGTATTTCGGCTCAAAATCAGGAATGTGGCGTGCCTGACATGACTTATCCTGAATGGCAAGCTCTGATGAGTGGGTGTACCAACCCACAAGTTGCAGGCTCTGCAACTTGGGACATTCCAATTTGGATTACCCTAGTGAGAAAAAGCAATGGAACCTCTTCTCTAGATGATGGATTTGCTCCGAGACAAATTATTGAGGAAGTTAACGAGTACTTTGACAATGGGATACAGTTTTATGTTTGCGGGATAAGCTACATAAATAGTGATACTTATTATCAGCTAAAAAGAACCTCATCTTTTAACTCCCCTTCTGAATTGCCCGATCTTGAAGCAGATGCCCATAACCTTAACTCTTTAGAATATCCGAAAGGATATATTGATGTTTTTTTTGTGGGGTCAATGATACCACCTGCAAAGGGGTATGCAAACGTACCTTCGGGTTCATATAGGGGTTCTGTTTTAATGACAGAATTTAATGGCAATACCCTTGCACATGAGCTTGGTCATTATTTTGGACTACTTCATACCTTTCAGGGTGGTGTCGCAGTGCAGGACCCAGCCCATCCCGAATGGGCACAATATGTTCACCATCCCACAACGCCAGAAAATTTTCCAGTGTTACTTAGTACTGGTACATTTGCTTGCGATGAAACAGGTGATTATGTCTGTGATACTCCAGCCGACCCTCGGCAATGCAATTTCAATACGCCTAATTGTGAGCCACTTGGATGTAACTCTTGACCCATTAGGGTTGCCGTACAACCCTGACCCTACGCTATTAATGGCCTATTATGCTTGTGCCAGTAGGTTTACTACACAACAGAATCAAATCATGGTCGGAATGCTAACAGGGCACCCAGATTGGGCCTTCTTAAATGATTCCGAAGTGCCTTCCTGCCAAGAACTACCCTACGATAAAGGTTTGGTAATAAGAGATTGTGAAGGGGTAAAAATTACAGAGTTTCAATTAGCACCCGCCCAAACACCTATGGAAGAAGTGATACTTTCCATGGAAAATAGCAGTAGTTTTTCTTGTCTGGATTTGACAGATGAAAATGGTGTTTATCTCACTTTTCCATGTTTAAATAGTCCACCGTACAGTAGTGCGGATTTACTTTCACTCTTACCCGATGTAGATTACAGTAGCCCGTTGGAAGGGGTTACTTCTTATGATTTAGTGCAGATTTCCAAACATATATTGAGTATAGAGCCATTTGAAAACCCATTTCAAATTATTGCGGCAGATGTAAATAATAGTGGAAGCATTACCACTTTTGATATTGTTGAGCTCAGAAAACTCATCCTAGGTATTTATAATAAACTGCCAAACAATAGCTATTTTCGCTATGTGCCAGATTATTGTTTCGAAGATAATGGCTTTTACTTGAATTTTTATGATCCAAACAACTTAGGAGTGAACCCTTTTGATGCACAATGGGACAATCCAGATGAGCCTGGGACAATGGCAGTGCCTCAGAAACATTTTCACTTGACAACTTTGGGCTTGACGAAGTCGGCAATTTTCGTGCGCTCAATTTCTCTGAAAATGGTGTAGGTCAAAATTTGAACAACAAATCGCTTTTTAAGTTGGTAATAAAAGCACTTAAACCTATTGCGAATATCGGCCAGCACTTTCGTTTGAAAAATGCGGTATTGCCTTTAAAGTTTTATTCTGCCGATGGGGATGAAGTAGAAAACATGAATTTATTTTTGGAGGTCGTAAATGGGCACACTAGTTTCGGTATGATTGGCAACGGAGATAATATAGTAACGCCAATTACAAAAGAAGCCTTCAACCTTAAAGCCTATCCCGTTCCTTTTTCTGCCGAAATTTCCTTTGATTTTTTATTGCCCTCCGAAGAATTAGTTCATCTTTCATTGTTTGATAGTTTTGGTCGCATGATTAGTGAGAAAAATGAGGTGCTTCAAAAAGGCCCACAAATTTTGAAAATGAGCGATCTCGCCAAATACCCCACAGGATTTTATTGGTATTCCCTAAAGGCTGGAGGTCAGACCTTTTTTGGCAAAATTGTCAAAAATCAATAACCAGCCTTTTAATTCCCGCAGGAGCACAAATGCACTCCTGCGGGCTTTTTTCCATTTCAATAAATTTTAACCCATGAAAAAGGCCTTTACCCTAGTTGTTTTTCTGCATAGCATAGCCTTGCTATCTCAATCCACATACTACGTCAACCAAAATGTACAAGGAGGCTTGCAAAACGGTCTCTCATGGGCTGACGCTTTCTCCGACTTACAGCAAGCACTGTCAACATCCAATGAGGGCGATGAGATTTGGGTTGCTAAAGGCACCTATCTCCCTACGAACACATCAGACCGTTCCATCTACTTTGTGTTAAAACAAGGAGTAAAAATATACGGTGGTTTTATCGGAACAGAAAGTGTGTTGGCGGAGCGTATTTTTGAAATAAACCAAACAATTCTTTCCGGGAATATCGGAGGCCCACAAGGTGCTGACAATTCTTACCATGTGCTATATGGAACGGGACTGGACAGTACTACCATTGTTGATGGGTTTACTATATCAAAAGGAGTAGCAAATGGAAATGACTTCCCGACTTCGACTAAATGGGGGGGAGGATTGCTGCTAGAACCTTCAACTGATAGGTACAATACATGTCCAATTATCCAAAATTGTCGTTTTGAAGATAATTATGCTTTGATTGGAGGTGCTGTTCATTGTCCTTGGGAATTAGAAGATAATTATGTAAACCCCATTATTCGAAATTGTCAGTTTGTCTCAAATAGAGCGCAACAATCGGGAGGCGGGCTTTTTAAGGGCGGCCCTTCTGTGCCAGATTTGCCCTTTATAATGGGTAGTTGTACGTTCTCAAAAAACTCGGCATTGATAGGCAATGGTGGTGCACTATATTTAACCAATACAGAGAATAAAACCATAATTAGGAATTGTCTTTTTGAAAAGGATACATCCAAGTTTTCATGGGGTGGAGCTATTTTTATAGACCACATGAGAGAAAGTTATCTGCAAATTGAAGGATGTGATTTTAAGGAAAACTATGCTACAGAAGGTGCTGCAATTTGTGCTGATTATGAGTTTGGCTCCAACGTGCTTTTTTCAATAGATGCTTTTTCTTGTAATTTTGAAAAAAACAAAGCATCCAATGGCCTTGGTGGAGCAATTTTGTTTTTTGGCAAGTCAGAAAGCAGAATATCTGCAAGACTATTTAATTCTAATTTTTCTTACAATCAATCCGCTTCCTATGCAACCGCTATTTCTATCGGAGGAAAGGAAATATCGTTGGCTATCAGTCATTGCTTATTCAGGGACAATGTTGGGGTTCCACCCAATCCTAATGGTTCACGGTATGCGATTTTCTTAGGTGGGTTGCTCACTGAAACTAAGTTCACAAACTGTATTTTCTCCAATAATGAATCTGCCCTAGGTTTTTTTTCTCCTGAAAATGCAAAGGCAACCCATCGTATTACGAACTGTACATTTTTCCAAAACGGGAAGTATGTCATTGATAAAACAAATTTCCCATTTGGAACTGGGTATAATAATTGCTACATCATGAACTCCATAATTGAAGATGATGCCACCTTTGACAGGATGTTCTCGGACAACAGCCTGACTTCTGCAAATATGGATGGGTATTTCATTGACTATTCATTTGTAAGCCTGGATGATAATGTTACGCCCCCTCATCCATTTGGACCTAATACCGTTTTTAAGGCTACCCCTTTTTTTGTGGACACTGCCAATAACGACTTCCGTCTTCAAAAATGCTCCCCCGCAGTAAATGCTGGCAACAACGTCATCGTAGACACGCTCGGCATCCTCACCGACCTCAACGGCAATCCCCGCATCCGTTTTGATACCGTAGATATTGGCGCTTATGAGTCCCAAGAGCCCTGCTTCACCAGTAGCAGCAGTGCGCTACCTACTACATCCGTTTCTGCAACGCTTTCCCCCAATCCAGCCAGCCCGGGTAGTAAGCTAAAGGTTCAAGTTTTCGGTTTGGAACATTCAAAAATTGAATGGTTGATATGGGATTCTTATGGTCGTGCCATAGCCACAGCCTTTTTGATAAATGAAGATGGGCTGTCTCTGGAAGCACCAAGATTGCCAGGGGTATATTTTCTTGAAATCAGAGCAGGTGCAGCGTCAATTTGGTGGAAGGTGCTGGTAAGATAGTGCTTCGGAGATGTCATCTCAGCCCTCAATCATCATCCAAATCCTCCTCTTCACCCCGGTTCAACTCCGCTGGAATATTCCGTTCCCGTTGCATTTGGCACCAGTGGCAGTCCTTTTTTCCGCAACCTGTATCAAAAGAGCGTTCTTGGATTTTTGCATAAACCTCCCGAATCAAGCCCTCCACAAAATGCAATTCTTCCTGACTGAAACTGATTTCAGTGATCGGGAAAGCACCCCGTTTGTCGGGTGCAAGCCAGGAGATGGCGGTCTTCCCGACGGTTTCAGGGTAAAGCCGGGCCTTGTCCAATAGAATTTGATAAAAAGCCAATTGTCGCCAATAATCGCCCCCGAATGGTTGATTATCAGAAGGTTGTGCTGTTTTTTTAAGATCAGGGGTGCCGGTTTTGTAGTCCACAATACGAAGCAAACCGCCATCGAGCCATTCGATTTTATCCAATATGCCCGTGAGTGGAATGCCATCCATCTCCACCCGATCCACTCTTCTTTCCACGATGGCTCGTTTGCGCCAGTAGGGCACTTGTTCCACATGGATGCGACGCAGGTAATCCTTGCCGAGTACCAGTCGTTGGGCAAAACCATGCTCAGAAAAAAAACCGCGCTGCCGTTCCATCTCCTGACCAAAAACTTTTGAAAGTGCTTCCGCCGTGGGCCATTCAAATTTTTTATGGCTTTTCATTTTCAGTATAAACTGCTGTAAAGCTCCGTGCATGGCCAATCCAAAGGCAGCCGCTTCGCTCGTTGTACCGGGCACTTTCAGCACGTCCTCGTAGTAAAATGCCAAGGGACAACGCAAATAGCGGTTCAGCGCCGTAATGCTCAGGGTAAAATTGGCCAGCATCGCATCCAGAAGCACTGTTTCTGGTAAGGTCACTACGGGTTGTGGGGCTTCGAGCAACAAAATGGACTGCGCTTCCAGCAGGGCGGGGTAGGGGACGTCCATTTCCGTGATGGGCAGGTCCGTCTCCAACAAGAACTGGCTCTGTGTCAAGGATTTGCCCGCATCATCGGTACGAGGAAAGGAGATATGGAGTTGATATTTTGCTCGGGTCATGGCGACATAAAACAATCGGCGGCGGGCCTCCAAAGCATCTTCTTCCCCTGAGCGTGTAAGCGTTTCAGGCAGGAAAAATCGCCCCCGGTTGCCGCCTGCGTTTTTATCCCAGGTATCCTCTGTGCAGTCGAGCATAAAGACGTGGCCGAACTCCAAACCCTTGGCTGCATGGGCTGTAAGCAATTGAATTCCAAGGGTTTGTTGGGCGGATTGGTTCAAAGATAAGGGCAGCCTGTTGTCGTCCATACTGTCCAAAAGCTCCAGAAGTTTGGCAAGCGAACGGCGTGGGTTGCGCATTGTTTCGTTGCGTACAAATTCCATGAACGTGTGTAATACTTGCAGATGCCAGGCTTTGTCGGGCTGCGCCAAGGCCCATTGGAGCAGGCCCGTTTGGGCGTACAGGCGTTCAATCAATTGGGGCAGGGGCAGGTTCTGTACGTCGGAAATCCAGGCGTTCAAATGGGCACCCAAACGTTGGAAGGGCTCGGTTGACGATAGTTGAAGTTGCTTGAGTGCTTCCGGGTCGCTGAGTATTTCGCGCCAATGTTTTTTCTTGCTCGAACGGCTGCCCACTTTTAGGTACAATTCTTCTTGTTTTTCTTCGGAGGCTTCGTTGCGCTCAGCATGACAAGCGAGGGCGATTTTAGCCAAATCCAGTTCCGAAAGCCCCCAAAACGCCCCATGAAGCAGTCGGAACAAGCGGGATTCGCCGGAGAATGGCCGAACGGATTCTTCCTGTAAGTAGGATAGCAAAGACCGGAATTGTTGCACCACGGGCAAATCCAGGGTGTTCACGGGGCGTTTGGTCTGGTAAGGGATGCCTTTTTTTTCTAACAGGGAGAGTAGGCGTTCTGCCTGACGGTGGCGGGCATAGAGCACAGCGATTTCGGAAGGCTCAACTTGCTGCGCGATCAGGTTTTCAATTTGTTGGACTATATGAACCGTTTCTTGAAGGCGGTTTGGGAAAGCATGGATTCCGGGGTCAATCGGGAGCTTTAGATTTGACAATTTTTGTAAAGTTGTCAAATCCATCATTGCCTGAAGTTGCTTTGTCATCCCTTCCCCAAACAAATTCGCCGCCCGCAGCGTGTTGTTTTCAATCACCCGACTGGCGGCATCGAGAATGGGTTGTAGGGAGCGATAATTCTCCTCCAACACAATGGTTTTCAAGCCTTTTTGATAACGTTCCTGAAACTCGCGTAGGTTCTGCAAGCGCGCGCCCTGAAATTCATAAATGCTTTGGTCATCGTCGCCGACGATGAAGATATTCGGCACATCCCAAAAATCGAGCAACAGGTTTATCAGATGAAATTGTGCGCCATTGGTGTCTTGAAACTCGTCTACCAGGATATACTGAAAGCGCTCCTGATAGGTTAGCAGAAGGGCCTCGTTCTGCTCGAAAGCTTTGGCTACCCAAAGCAACATGTCTTCGTATTCGTACCGGGCAGCGCGCTCCATCGCGTGCAGATATTTTGGAAACAAGTCGGCGGCGGATTTGAGCCGCTCGATCTTCTCGGTCACTTCTTCAATCTGAGCTTTTTTTGGATCGCCTTTTTTGAAAGTTTTACTGTTGCGTTGATAAATGTAAACGGGATTGGACGGTAGCCCATTCAAAAATTCACCTGACTTTTTTATCACAAAACCCGGTGTCCAGGCCTCCTTTTTCATGGTTGAAAACAAGTCGCGCAGGTGTTCCTCAAATTGGTAGACATCTTTTTTTCCTGCGCGCAAGGGGTGTTCGGGCGGGAGTTTGGCCAGCAGATTTCGTACGATTTCGATGCGTTCCAACTCAGTTATCGGTTCCGGGCTGCCTTTGCCAAAATTCTCGGCATGCTCTTGAATTACCCGATTGCAAAACGCATGAAAGGTGAAAATCGGTACGCGCAGAGCCTCTGGGCCAATGCGTTGCAGCAGGCGTTGCCGCATGGCGGAAGCGCCCGCGTCGGTGAACGTGAGACAGAGTACATTTTGTGGACGAGCATCGGTGCGGAGCAAAATATTGCCAATGCGGGCGGTTAAGAGGTGTGTTTTGCCTGTACCCGGTCCCGCCACCACAATCACGGGGCCTTCTACCTGATCCACCGCCTCGCGTTGGGCGGGGTTCAGCGTATCTAGGAAAGTACGGAAGGCTTCGTTGCGTTGTTGGAGGTCTTGCATGGGTGCTGGCTGGTGTCAAAATCGGGGCAAAAGATACGGCCCCTGTGTATTACTTTTGTCCACGCGTTTAAATGTGCGCGTATTCTGGCATGTATTCTTTTGCAATGAGAAGCAACAATTATTTTTAAGGCCACCATGAAAAAACCATCCTCTACACCCCAAGCAGAGCCATTGAAAGAAGGGGTAGACTACTACATAGAAAAGGGTTATTGGGTTTTTACGGAGTATTATCTGCGCAAACGAGGCTACTGCTGCGGGAGTGGATGTAGGCATTGCCCGTTTGGGAAGAAAGAAGAAAAGGTGGGGGAGTGACCTTGCGCCCTATGGCTTTAGCCGACCGAATCAGGTCGGTTTGAATTGCATATTATTCACTGCTGTCCTTTTTTTCCTGTTCCCAATCTGTACGGGCAAAAACGATCAGCAAAATGCCGACTATTGTCATCAGTAATTTGAGAATAAATGCCATCAATCGCCCGGTAAGTTCGAGCCAAGCGAGGAAATACCAGTGTGTGCCAACCAGTTCCATGACGATGGAAGTGATACCCAAGGAGAAGAGCAAATAACCCAGTAGAAGCAACAATCCTTTGTTTTTCATGCGAAAAAGAGCGTATTTATAGTTTGTGTCAACAAAAACGACCCCGAAGGTAGGCAAGCTTCAGAATAGACCGTACTAATGTTCGCTTGAAAGCTACTAACTCAGACTCGGGCTAAATTGTTACACCGGCTCAAGGATATGCGCTTAGTAAACCCTTTTCCTTTTCCCATTGTTTTGGGTTTAGAAATCTCGCGCAGCAAATTCGAACCATGGGCGACTCAAGCTTCATTTTTTAGTGGCAAGGCAGTCATCAACCTCTAAAAGTTGGCGCGACTGCCTACCTTCGCCGCGTCAAATAACAGGGATGGGCATCAAAAAAGTAATGTCTTAGTCCATTTGGGTTTTAAACAGCCTAT
Source organism: Chitinophagales bacterium (assembly GCA_038213575.1). Taxonomy (GTDB): domain Bacteria; phylum Bacteroidota; class Bacteroidia; order Chitinophagales; family Saprospiraceae; genus M3007. Next base: position 15,946 of record JBBQSW010000018.1, read on the forward strand.
AAAAGAAAAGGATGCGAAAAGCAACCAACATCTATGTCACAAATACTTGAAACACAAGATATTCGCGCATTAGGCAGCAATCTGGAAATGCTGGCGCAACAAGTGGTAGAAGGCTTTATTGTGGGGCTACACCGCAGCCCGTTCCACGGTTTTTCGGTCGAATTTGCCGAACACCGTCTCTACAACGCTGGGGAAAGCACGCGCAATTTGGACTGGAAGGTGTTTGGCCGCACGGACAAACTTTTCTCCAAACGATATGAAGAAGAAACAAACCTGCGCTGTCATATCGTGGTGGATGCTTCCTCGACGATGTATTACCCCTGGGACGAAAAGAATCCCGAAAAGAATAAATACAGCAATAAATTTTGTTTTGCCGCTCAATCTGCTGCGGTCTTGATGAACGCCCTGAAACGCCAGCGCGACGCTTTCGGCCTCACACTTTTCGATGATGAACTGCGCTTCAGCACTGGAGCAAAATCTAGCACGGTACACTATAGGCTGCTGCTTTCCAAACTTATTGAGCACATTGAAAATCCCCAACTCAACAAGTCTACCGACCTTGCCAGGAGCCTTCACTTAGTAGCAGAATCCTTCCATCGGCGCTCGCTCGTAGTCGTTTTTACGGATGTGATGGAAACCCCTGAAAAGGCAGAAGAAGTTTTTGCGGCATTGCAACACCTGCGCCATGCCAAACACGAAGTCATTTTGTTTCACGTCACCGACAAAAGCAAGGAGTTGGATTTTGAGTTCGAGAACCGCCCGTACATTTTTATTGACATGGAAAATGGCGAGGAAGTGCGACTCCAGCCCAATCAGGTAAAGGAGTATTACACCAAGCAGGTGGGGGTGTTTACAGAACAACTCCGGATGAAGTGTTTGCAGTTCAAGATTGACTTTGTGGAGGCCGATATCAACCAAGGCTTTTTGCCGATCCTTCAGACTTGGATGGCGAAACGGGCAAAGATGCATTGAGGGCCTTGGACAGAGGCCTTGGGGCAAGCACCTATAATTTTCTGAATCCACGAATACGCAAAGCAACACTTTCGTCCTTAACTTTGCACCAAAATTATCAATTATGACGCGTATTACAGTTGAAATTCCAAAAGAACAAGACTTGAATACTTTACTAGCTCTGCTCCGACAAATGAATCTACGTGTAGTGGAGAGGAGGCCAGTTGCCCAAAAAAGTCAGAATACTGTACTATTTGATACTGCATCCGTTAAAGCAGAACTCCTAGCGAAGCCCACACGTGAATCTTTTGATAAAGAAGTGATTAAGGGTACTCAGAATTGGAAAGGACAACACGACAAAGCAATCATGATGCAAATAATTAAGGACATGGACATACAGGAACCCATTGAACAACTGCTGGCCCAACTTTCTCGATGTCCTATGTCTTTGACACCAATATCATCTTGCATTATATCCGTAGGTCCAATGTAATGACAACGGTGGAGGATAATTTTGACCCATTGTCGCCAGCGCATGAATCGTGGATATCGGCCGTTACGATTGGTGAGGTTCGCTCCATTGCAATGCAAAATCGTTGGGGAGAAAAACGCTTGACTCAGTTAGATGCATTTCTGTCTCTTTTTCTCGTGGCCGATGTGAATATAGCACCACTTCTACAACGTTACGCTGAAATTGACTCTTACAGCCAAGGCAAATCCCCTATTGCACCCTCTTTATCTGCTTTTAGTTCCCGAAACATGGGCAAAAACGACTTGTGGATTGCCGCCACGGCCTCTGTTCTAGAGGCTACTTTACTCACTACTGACTTTGATTTTGACCATCTGAAAGGAGTGTTTTTAGAGGTGGCTAAAATCACAAAACAACCAGTCTAACCATATCAATATCACCATGCAAGAAGTATTTATTGTCTCCGCCGTTCGCACCCCAATTGGCAGTTTTGGCGGAAATTTGGCGGGCGTATCCGCCACTCAACTCGGTGCCGCAGCCATCCGTGGTG
>JBBQSW010000019.1:0-17799 GCA_038213575.1 Chitinophagales bacterium
AAGGCCCGTGATGTGGCGCGGGGCCATTTTTGATACCATGGAGAGTCCCATTGGGCTGAGGAAAAGTTCGCCCACCGTAATGACTCCATAAGCAGCAATGATCCACCAGGCCGAGGCTTTTTCAATCCCGTTGTGGCAGGCGTACACAGCCATGACAGTGACCAGTGTGCTGAGTGCAGACACGACCAGGCCCCAGCCGATTTTGGCGGGTGTGGTGGGTTCTTTTCCTCGTCGTCGCAAATAGGCGAAGAACCATATAACCAGGGGCGTGAGGATCACCACAAAAAATGGATTGACAGACTGGTAAATCTCTGTCGAAACCAAGGAAACCTTTTCCTCCACAGGCGGCCTGTCTGCTGCTGGGATATTGAGGAAATAAGGATTAAAGGTGGTGGTTTTCAAGGGTTTGCCATCAGGCCCTTGGGTGGTGCGGAATTGCTCGTCGTACTGCGTGTAGAGCGTGTCTTTCATCGTTACCACCTGTGCCATTTTAAGGGTTTCAGCTGGCTTGGCTACCCAGGTGGGCATTTCGCGATCCGTATAGAACTCGGCCCAAGTGGTGAGTGCCGTACCGTTTTGCTTGAAAATAGCCCAAAAAACTATGACAACCGCATAGATCGAAAGCAGCACTTTGATCCGTGGCTTGTCTTCCGCATTGGCTTTCCAATAGGTCCAGAGGTAAAATGCTATGACTGGGATACTGCCAAACAGAAATGCATCGGTAGAATCGGTGCCGAAAATATTGCCTGGGATCATCCAACCGGCAATACCAGTGACAATAGCGGGCAAAAGCACCGAAGAAAGCATTTGTCCAACCCCCATTTCTCCCTTTACAGCGGGCTGCCGGATATCGGCGTGGGCGTAGTGCTTGGAACCGATGACAAACACAATCACCCCGATGAACATCCCAATGCCTGCGGCTGCAAAAGCTGCTCCCCAACCGATATTGTGCCGAAGCCAGGCTGCAAAAAAGTTGCAGACGAAAGCCCCGATGTTGATGCCCATATAGAAGATATTGTACCCGGTATCTTTGAGTACCCGATATTTTTCTTCGTTGTAAAGGTTGCCAAGGAGCACTGAAATATTGGGCTTGAAAAAACCATTGCCCAAAATCATCACGAACAAGGAGGCGTAAAATGTAGTCAGGCTGTTCGAAACGGCCAACATCAGATACCCAATGCCCATCAAAATCCCTCCAAGAATAATGGCCCGGCGATAACCCAAAAGTTTATCGGCCAAAAGCCCGCCCACGAATGGGGTGATGTACACCAAAGCGATGAAGGTTCCAAAAATATCCGAGCCTTGTGAGCGCGTCATAGCCAGCCCGCCATGCTCAGAATCGGTCATGTAAAGCAGGAAAATCCCGATCATGAGGTAGTAGCCGAAGCGTTCCCACAATTCAGTCAGAAAAAGGTAGGGCAGTCCCGAAGGATGATTTTTGAACATAGGTTAGATGTTGTTTAGGCGGTGGACGGTAATCTACAACTCCAGCGTGATAGCACCGGGCAAATGTAGTTTCAAAATCAGTTTTAAAGCCACAGATTCAAAAATCAAAATGCGCGGGGGGCGATTATCTTTGCGGCCATAACCATGGAGTGATTAGGGGATGAATGGATGAAGCGATTTTCGCTTCATCCATTCATCCATTCATCACTTCATTATTTCATAAAGATGAAGAAAATTCTGTTGCTCGTTTCAATACTCTTGGTTACCGCTCAAATAGGTCTCGCCCAACAACCCATCGCACCTGAAGGCCCTTCTACAACGGCTTCGGCTGTGCCTAACGCAGACAGCGTGTTGGTGACGGTCATTCTCAAACACCAACAAGACAAGAACCTTCCTGAAATACGCCGTATTTTGGAAGCACAGGGCTTCTGGGACATTTTCCCACCGCAAGACGTGCGTGTAGTTTCCTGGACGCTGGCGATGGGGCTGGGCCACATCATCACCTTGCATGTACCCGCAGGAGCAATCCGTCGCCTCAACCTCGCGCTTGAGAACGGCGCATGGGGCGCGTTTGATACTGAAATTTACCTCACCTACGACTACCAATCCGTTTGGCAGGACTATATTGAACGGCGCGAAGACGCCAAAGAGGATCGGAATTGACAGTTGACTTTTGACCGTTGCAATTCATGGAATAGTAAACTGGTAACTGTCAAAAGTCAACTGTCATGGTCAAAAGTCCGTGAAATACTCTTTTGCCCTCCGACCGAGGTTTCTTTGTACCCCTGTGGCATCGTTGTAGTTATCGCCGTCCACATATTCGGTAAGGTTGCGGTTGTAGAGTTTACGCTCCCACTTTGGGTCCTGAATTTCGCCCCGAGCGGTGGAGTGGAGCGTTATATAATCTTCTCCGGCGAGTGAGGGGTTATAAAACAGGAATTTTACGTTGGTTTGGCTGGTTTTGGGGAAGTTGTAATAAATCCAAATTTCGTACGGGCTGGCTCCCGGTTCGTCTTCGACATGCATCAGATCATCGGGGGGCCCAAAGCGCAGGTAGGCGCGGCCACGGTCGGACTCGAAGCCGTAACGAAACCCACTTTTAAATTTTTCGTGCACATCTTTAGCTAGCGCCATGTAGCGGCGGTAGGCAGCCTCAGGGTTGTTGGGATCTTGACGGACAAAGTGTCTGAAGATAAAAAATCGCTTGTTTTTCAGGTCTTTATCCCTGTTCACATTGTTCAGCATTTCAGCGTCGTCGCCTGTCACAATCGGCGAAAGTGCTGCCAGCGTATATTTCAATTGTTTTTCGTCGAGGTTTTGGGTGAATTGCTTTTCGAGCGATTCATCCGTAATGTCGTTTTCGTTAAACTGAAGGAAAGGGTTGCTGCGTTGGAACGCGAGGCTGCGGGCAGCAAGCAAATTGTTGGCTACATCACGCACTTCCACGGTGAGGGAGTAGTTGCCGCTTTCTAGTTTGCTGATGTCCATCTGGACGAGCAATGCATCAATATCAGTCGGCTTTTTGCGTTGGCTGCCCGTGGAAATCAGGTTTTTGACGCCATTGCCTTTTTCCTGTTCGATGAAATACCGCACGAGATAGTCGGCGTCTGTGATGCTTTTGTTGGAACGATAAATTTCGCCATAAAATGCCAGTCGTGTAGTGCCTCGTTCGTAGAAGTTGAACGGTAAAGGCTCCAAAAAATAACCGTTTTTGGTAAAAGAAGAAGTGGTTTCATCCTTTTTGAAACTGCGCAACAATTGTACCTCGCTCAAATAGAGTTTGGGAGGAAATCGAACACTCAGAGGCATCCGGAAATTGTCCTTGTTATCAGCAGCGTTCAGATCCTGTACAGTAATCTCCAGTTCATAATCACCCTCTGGTACAGGCAGGCGTTTTACGTCTATGAGGCTCTGTGCGGCATCCACCAAAGGACTTTGAAGGTTGTATTTTTCATAGGCAACTACGTTGTCGCCATTTTTGACCATAATCAAGATTTCTGCACCTGCCTGCATTTTCTCCCCATCCACTTTTTTATACAAAAGTGTCACCGCTGCGATCTCGAAATTCACCTCAATGTAGGGTTTCCCGTCCGGGGTGCTGTAAACGGCATAAGATACGCCGAGGTCAAGGGCATGGGCATATTGAGCAATCGCAAGCAAGATACAGGATGCAATTAGGCTGCGTAAGGATCTGTTTTTCATAGATTTGCCAATTAAGTGGTGATGGATGGATAGCGTATTGATCAAAGGAAAAGGCTTACTCCAAACTCCTGTCAAATGTAAGCGTTTCAGGTCAAATGGAAGTGGGACACTTTTTGGCAAAAGTCAGGTTTCTGAAAGGGTCCAATCATTGAGATAAACCCAGAATGGAAATGGTAATAAGGAAAAGGGATATGGGGCGTGTCAAAAAGTGCTAACCCTTTTGACACACCCCCCAACCCTTTAGATTTAGAAAACTCAATCCACCTTCACCCGTACCCCCTTCGAGTGGCTCGTAAACTCCGGCGCATACATACACTGCATCGTCGTAATCCCGTTGCTCATGTCACCGCGGAGCGACACCACGAGCGGGTACTCGAACACGAAGGTGCCTCGTGGCAGATAATCAATGAAAAAGTGGGTGGCTAAATCCTTAGTGCTTTCATAGTAGCCCAGCCCTCCTTGCCAACGATAGCCGCTGAGCACATTAATAGGCTCCAGGCCGGAAGCACGCATATCTTTGAGGTGTACAAATTCCATGGCACGGTCCACTCTGATTTCGATGCGGACTTTGATCTTGTCGCCGCGTTTGAGCGATTGCCCATCGGCGATCAATTTCAACACAGGCCCGGTCGGGGAGTTTTCTTCCAAAAACAATTGTTTCACAATGGTCAACGGCGTTTTTTTGAAATCTTTGATCTTGTCCAAATCTTCAAAATACTGCCAGTACGCCGCGCCCCACACGATGTTGGAATTCGGGTTTTCGACCTTGATCTCGGACCAGGATTTTTTGACTTCTTTACCCGCCCAGCTTTGTTTGAAATAACCCGTTCCGGCTTCGTACTCGTTGACTTTTAATGGACTACCGCCCATAGAGACATTAACCGGTTTTGAATTTTCAAGCCAATTATCGCCATTCAGCAGTAAGGCATACACCGCTTCCGCAGTTGCTTTGGTACTTTCCCAGCGGTTGGTCTGTTTGTTTTTCAAGAGCCATATACGCAGTTCTTCCACGGCTTTGGTATCATTGGCTACCTCGCTGAATACTTCGACCATGAGGGCTTGGGTTTCTACGGGCAATTGATACCAGTAGAAGCCCCAATCTACGGGCCAGTACATGCCCAACTCCTCTTTCATAGTGGCGCGTTCTCGGAGACTGGACACAATACGTTGGGCAGCCTCTTTGCGTCCATAACGGTGCAGTGCAAGCGCCAACATCCCCTCTTGGTACAATCCCTTGCCGAGCCAATATTTTTCAGCCTGACCGAGGTAATAGCCGATTTCTTTTCCTGGGCGATCCACTGGCCGGAATGAACGTGCATAGAGATATTGGATCGTCATGCCATCCAGATGATCGTCTTCCATTTTGGCCTTGCCTTCCTTCACAAGTCGTTCTAATTCAGCGTATTGATCGTTGAGTTTGCGGTCGCAATAACCAAGTGCCTTGTCTATCATTTGCGCAGATTTCTGGTCCTTTTGTGGATCGAATGCGCCTAGTTTTTGCAAGTGCATGAAACCGCTGACGATGTGTTGCGTAATGTACCAACTGTCTTTTCCACCCGTAAACCAGGGCCAGCCGCCGCTGTTCAATTGCCGTTCGGAGAGGGCGTTGAGGGCGCGTTCGCGCTCGTCGGCCATGCGGTTGAGGTCGAACAACAAGGCGATGTTTTGCTTTTGTTGCTCCTCACTTTGGGATTCGAGTACCCAAGGCGTTTCTTCCAACAATGCGTATTTAAGTTCTTGGTTTTTGCTCAAATTGCTCTTCATCGCCCCCGTCCCTTTCCAACGCTCGAATACGCGCCTGATGTTCGGCATCTTTTCTACCACATTGGAAGCCAGGGTGTTAGCATACAATCGGCTGAAAATTTGCTCCGAGCATTCGTGCGGGAAATCCATCAGGTAGGGTAGTGCTTGCACGGCGTACCAGACGGGGTTTGAGGTGAATTCGAGGGTGTAGTTATACGTTTTGAGCGAGGAACTTTCCCCTTGATTTTTCAAATTTTCAAATGTAAAAGTCTTGGTCTGGTTGCCGCGCAGGGAAATGGGCAGGGTTTCTGTGACCAGCATTCGATTGCTGACCACTGGGATGGTGCTCTCCTCGCCGTCACGGAAGTTGTTGCCTTCGGCAAAAATCTGCCAAGTGACCGCACCTGTATAGTCGTCGGGCACTTTTATCCGCCACGATACCGCGCCGGATTGGCCGGGCTGAACCGAGAAACGGGCAATTTTGTTGTTCCTTGATATTCCGAAGGGTCCTTCCACCGCGACCAGCGTCGCAGCATCCAATAAAGTCAAGGTGGCAGCGCCTTCAATTTTTTCCTTAGACAAGTTACTGACTTTGGCTGAAAACTCAATTTCATCGCCTTGGCGCAAAAAACGCGGCGGGTTGGCGATCACCATGAGCTCTTTTTGCGTCACCACTTCTTTAACGGAAAGTACCTGCTGTAACTCCTTTGTGTGGGCGAATGTGAGCAGTTTCCAGCGCGTGAGGGCTTCGTTCATCGTGAATTTGAGGAGGACGTTGCCTTCGGCATCGGTGCGCAGTTCGGGGAAGAAAAACACCGTTTCGTTCAAATTACGACGGATGGATTCGGTTGGCGCTGGTTTTGGGGCCTCTGCTTCCCCCGGATCAAAGGTGATTACAGAATCCACCATGTCTGCCTCCTCGTTTTTGCCAGCCCTTTTCTTGGCTGCGCCAACAGCAGGTGGGGGCGCGGCCATACCCTCTGGCGCGTTGCTTTCTCTATCCATAGACTTGGACATGTACACGTTCCCGAGATAAGGATTGAGATCATGTTGACCCCACATCGGGAAGTTAAACCAGTTCAATTCGCGGTAAGATCGGGCGGGCACAGCTTCTAGTTCAGGGTTTTCAAAACGAAAAAGCCCGCCGTTCACGCCAAAACTTTCCGCTGCACTCAGATTGATCCTTGAATAATTATTGGGGTACGGTATGCCCGACCAAGCTTGTTCCCGGAATTGATCCAGTGAAGCATCGTACATCGCGGCCACCATTTCGGCAGCTACTTTGTCTTTTTTCGGGCCGCTGATCTTGATGCGCCATTCCTCTTTTTGTCCGGGCGCGAGTTTGTCGCGGAAGCTCTCGTAACTTATTTTTAATTCCTTGTTGCTCCAAGGCACGTTGAGGTAAATCTGTTCCGGCCCATAGACCCGGTTGTTTTTGATGCAGAAAAAGTGGGTAACTATACCCCCTCGGTTCTCCTCGCGTACGGGGATTTCAACGCTCGAAAGGCCACGCATCAAACTGCTGACCCACTCAGGCTTTTGCAACTCGCCTGATTGCTCCTGGGCAAAGAAGAAGTAGAGGCCCTCCGGTTTTCCGCCAAAGGAAATTTTAGCGATTTCACCCGGTTCCAATGTTGTTTTTTCGGCGGCGGCACTGGGTTTTTCAAAGCGCGTGTCGGAAGTCCAGACGCGTACAAATTTTTGAACTTCCACCTTTTCTCCAAAAGCGTCCTGGGTAGTCAGCTTGGCAACATACCAACCTGCTTGCAAACGGCCTTGATGCAGGTCAAGGGTTTTATCGGTGGCGGTGTTGAATTTTATGCTGCGGGTGAAATCCTCCCGTCCCCATTTTTCGGGATCGTCTTCGTCCTTCCATGCCATGTCAGGGAACATGCGTTCAAAGTCGCTTTTGGTAATCGTGTTGAGGTCAGGGCGTTCCCACAAACGGTCTTTGAAAAACTGCTTGGGCGCCACGAGGCGTTGCAAGGTGATCTGACCTTCAGCAGACTGGGCTTGTCCGGCCATATTGGTGGTGCGAAGTCCCACATGACGCATGCTGTCAAGTTGGATTTCGTTGGGCAAATCCCATTGGACCTGCAGTGCGATGTAGCCGGCGCTAACATTTGCGATGTTGCTGTGTGTTTCGCCGGTGATGTCTGTTACATCCACAAAGACTTGATAATCAAATACAGGTTGATCTTTTTTCGGAACGCTTGGGTCGGGAATGGCCGTGAATTCTACTGCAAAACTGCCATCCACACCTGTGGTAGTAACCCCGTTGGTGATTTCCATTTCGGGAGCATTGAAATACCAAGGGCGTTTCCAGGAGCGATAGTAATCCCAAAAAGGGAACCGTGCGGTGCGTACTACTCGATACTTGACCTGTGCACCATCTACCACATTGCCTGCGTAGTTTTTGGCTTCACCACGCACGGTGATTTTTTCGTTTACCCGGAAAGCACCTTCTACGGGCTTGATCGTCACCTCGAAGCGAGGGCGTTTGTATTCCTCTACACTGAAAGAAACCTGTCCCTTTGCTCCTTCAGTAGCCTGAATCTGCATATTGCCAGTCAGTCCTGTGGCTGGCGCCGTGAAACTTCCGTTGAAGGTGCCGAACGCGTTGCTTTTTAATTGCAACTGGCCTTTCGCCTGATAGTTTGCATCCTTGAATACGACCGTCACGGTTTGGTTGGAGACAATTTGAGGCAGTGATTTTTTTCCGTCTGCGCTGGTATTTGGATTGAAAACCAATCCCTTAAAATAAACCGTTTGGCCGGGTCGGTAAATACTTCGGTCGGTGAAAAACTGGACTTGATTTACGCGGTCGGGTTTCTCCCGCTGGGGGTAGTTGTAGGCTTGGCCAATCCATAGCGTGTCTTTGCCCAGCGTGGCGCGTACGAGCGCGGATCGGCTTTCTGGCATAATATTTTTGGTAAAACCTTCCCGGTCGCTGGTGCCAGAGCCGATGTTTTGGAGTTGTCGGCGACCAGAGTTGTAGTCGTTTCGGAAAAAATCGAGTTTAACCCCTGCCAAAGGCGCACCCGTACTGCGGTCGGCCAATACAAAACGGGTCTTTCCCTGTTCATTGTAGGTTACTGAAACGATGTTGGAAACAGCAAAATTGGAATAGGTCAAAGGGCCTTGGCCCGATTGAAAACTGGCATTCTCAGACACAAAAACCCAATAGTTTCCAAAGGGAAGGCCATCTAAGGCAATCTCGGTCTGATGTTGCTGGAAATCGCCAGGGTCTTGAATGTCCCAACTGCGGCTTTGCACGGGGCGCAGGCGTTGGAGGTATTGGTATTGCTCGTCATAGCCCAGCGTTTCCCATTTTTCTGTTTCAAAGTCAGCTTTCACTACTTTCACCCACACCTTTTTCAGGTTTCGGAAACCGATCTGGACCAAGATGCTTTGGTCGGGCACATTGGCCTGCTCCACGTTGGTGGTCAGGGAAGGCATTCGGATTTGCGTGAGCAATTGTTTGCAAAGGGCTGCCCCGTAGGTGCCGGGGTGACGGCGGATAGCGGCTTCAAGTTCGGCCACGGCGGCCTTTGCGTTTGCACCTTTGTCGCCCGTGTCGAGGTTATAAAGATGGGAGGCCAGTACATAAACCACTTCGCCATCAGAAGGCTGGTTTTCGGCCTGGGTTTTTAGTTTTTCGAGGGCTGTTTGGTAAAGTTCGTTCTTGTTTTCGAGGGTCGAATTCGTCAAAACGAACTGCAATCGTTTCAGATCCAAGTCGAAATAAGCGGCTCCTTGTCCGCCGTTGAGGGGCGGATGCGCCTTGCGCAATTTTTGAAACAGCTTGATCGCCAACCATTTGCCAGAAGTAAGGTCCTGCGATTCATATTTTTTATCCTGGAAAATGGTTCCTTCTGAAAAATCCTCGGGGCTGTTTAGTTGGAATGCGTAAGCCGGTTCGGTAAGGTAGCTGCGCTCGTTGCTGAAATGCTCCAGCGCGCGGTGGGCCAGCAGGTCGAAGAGGGTAGGGCGGAGGGGGGTGTTTGCTACGGAATCGTTCTGCCCGGACGTTGTGATGTCGCGGAATTGTTCGACGGGGATGCCACGCAAAAGGGCATCTTGAGCAACTGAGGCGGAGTAGAGTTTCAGGGCGTGTTTTTCAATCTGTTCAGCGCTCCAGGTCAGAATATCGCCCCCTTCGCCATCAGGAATCGGCGTACGCTGCCCTAAATTCCAACCCTGGTTTTGAAGGTAAGTGGCGTACAATTGCCCAAGAATGCTTTGGAGCACTGATTTCTCAGGTTCCCCGGCTGCAAGCATTTCTTTTTCAATGGTTTGGATGGCGCCGGTGAGGCCGTCTTCCTCCAGCATGGTCATGAATTTGCCCCGGAAAAGGAGGGCTTTCACGATCTGCTGACCGTTTTTATCATTTTGTGCACGGGCCTGGATAGCTTCTACCTTTTCAAGGGCGCTTTTGAAAAGGCCCTGATTTTGGAGGCTGTCCACGATTTTCCAGTCATCGGCGTAGTCGCCCGCTGCGGTGGGTAAAGGAGGAATGGGCATGGTAGTGTTTGGCTTGTTTCTGTTACTGACAGAGGGTGTTTGGTCTTTTTTGCCAAAGGATTTGCAAGACAAAAAGGCAAGGATCAAGAGGCTTAGGGCGAGAAACAGTTTTTGGTGAAATTGCATTTTCAAAAATTGTGGGTGAGCGTATGGCGGAAGGCTGTTCAGATATTTGATACCAAAGAACAAATATACGATCCGCAGAGATGCTACAGGTGAGAAAAATACACGATTCGGCGCCTGATTTTTTGGACGAATCCATTTCGACGTACGAAACGGCATGGAGCGGCAAAACCTTGTTTCTTTGCTCGTCCTAATTTTTTGAAACGATGGAAGAAAAAGAAGCAAGTGTTGTCTCCAAAAGGCCGCGGCGGCATTGCAAAAACTGTGGGGAAAAACTTTCAAAACGTGGCAATTTTTGCCCCAGCTGCAGTCAACGCGATTTTGACGGTCGCGTTCGGATGCGCGATTTGCTGGCGAAGTTTTTTTCCAACATCACGCATTTAGACAACAAATTCGTGAAAATGTGTTGGCAGCTGTTCATACCAGCACGCGTAACCATCGAATATTTTCAAGGGAAGATCAAGCGCTACCCGCATCCGGTGCAGTTCTTTTTTATTGTCATGTTTTTCTTCCTTTTGGTGTTCAGCCAAAAACTGGATGGCACGGCGCTCAATCTATTGGGGGGCAGCATTAATGTGGGAACGGAGCAGGGCGTCAGCTCGGAAGGACCTGTGAAGGTGCTGGTAGTGTTTGTGGTTTTTTAAATTATGCTCGTGCATTGCACTTCTAGTTTTGCAATATTTCAAAACCATCGTAAAAACCGGAGTTTCAGCGTAAATTTGTCGGTTAAAACTGAGAAAATAATGATTGCACAAATTGGATATGATGAAATAGCCTCACTTTTGGCCGAGATGGATCCGACAAAGATGAGGGCCATAATTACAGCGCTATGAACATTTCCTTAGGCGACCGCGAATACTTCAAAGGTATCCCCCGCATCCAATACGAAGGCCCGAAATCAGATAACCCCTTGGCCTTTTGCTGGTACAACCCTGATCAAAAAGTTGGCAGTAAGACCATGCGTGAACACCTCAAATTCGCGGTGGCTTACTGGCATACCTTCTGTGGTGTTGGGGGCGACCCCTTTGGCCCCGGCACAAAACAATTCCGATGGCTGGAGGCGAAAAAGCCACTCCAACAGGCCCGCGACAAAATGGATGCGGCTTTTGAATTTGCCACGAAAATCGGCATAGATTACTACTGTTTTCACGATTTCGATCTTGTTCAGGAAGGCGACACCTTACGCGAAAGCGAGCGCAGGCTTTCGAAGATCACTGATTACGCGCTCGAAAAACAAAAGGCTTCCGGCCTGAAAGTGCTTTGGGGAACGGCCAATTTGTTCAGTCACCCCAGATACATGAATGGGGCTGCTACCAATCCTGATTTCCAAGTAGTGGCTTGGGCGGCCACGCAAGTGAAAAACGCCCTCGATGCCACCATCAAACTTGGCGGTGAAAACTATGTGTTCTGGGGCGGACGCGAGGGCTACATGAGTCTGTTGAACACCAACATGAAACGCGAATTGGATCACCTGGCCCAATTTCTCCATATCGCGAAAGACTATGCTCGAAAAGCAGGATTCAAAGGCACCTTTTTTATTGAGCCCAAGCCGATGGAACCGATGAAACACCAGTATGATTTCGACGCGGCCACTTGCATCGGCTTTTTGAGGGAATATGGCTTGGAAAAGGATTTCAAACTCAATATTGAGGTGAACCATGCCACGCTGGCGCTGCACACTTTCCAACACGAGCTTCAGGTAGCGGCCAATGCCGGGATGCTCGGTTCGATAGATGCCAACCGCGGTGATTATCAAAATGGCTGGGACACAGATCAATTCCCCGTCAATGTGTATGAATTGACAGAGGCCATGCTGGTCATTCTTCAATCTGGTGGAATAGCGGGTGGTGGCATCAACTTTGACGCTAAAACCCGCCGCAACTCGACTGACTTGACTGATATTTTTTATGCCCACATTGGTGGCATGGATGCTTTTGCAAGGGCATTGCTCGCTGCACAGGAAATTTTAGAAAATTCGGAATACCGAAAGATGCTCAGCGAACGCTACGCTTCTTTCGATACGGAAGAAGGTCGTGCTTTTGAATTGGGCAAGTTGAAAATCAAGGACTTGCGGGAAATTGCTCTGCGGGATGGCGAGCCAAAACAGCGGAGTGGAAGGCAGGAGTTATTTGAGAATTTGCTGAATCGTTACAGTTGAATACATTTTTCTTTTACACCTCATATATTTATAAACATCCCTCTAAAGTCTTCAATCCGGCATTTTGCCTTTTGAAATATTCCGTGGCACCAGTGTCTCCATTAAACCTGTTTGGGCCGAACGCCAGATAAAGCGGAGGATGCCATCGGTAGGCTCCCTGCGATAGTAGACATTACCGACTTTAAAAGGTTGATTCGTTGAACCGCGCTCATTTTTCCCCCGGAGTATAATATTGGCCACCACCGAGACCAACTTCTTTTTGCTACCGTCATTCCGTCGCAAAACGCTAATTTTCAAATCCTCGTAAGTTGCCTCTATGGTGCCTTGCGCCAAACCGTTTCGTACTTGAACCTTCAGAAGCATGCTTTCGGCCTTGCCCGATTCGATGCGGAATTTATTCTGATCTTCTACCAAACGGTTTAAATAAGTCATGTCTATTTCGCCCAAATTAGCGGAATAATCACACCGAAATGTTGGGCTCAACAAGGGTATCTGGAGCGATAGATCGAGCAATCCAGCACCCATTAATTCAGCCCGCGCATCAATCCTGGCAGGGGTAGCATTGGTCATTTTGAGGGTGTCATTTGTGATATTCAGTATAACCCCATTGACTTTTTCGAATGCTATTTGTCCTTCCTGTTCGCCATGAAATTCGGTGTACAGGATATTTGCGTTGCGGAGCAAAATGGTATCAATATTCAAGTACGGTTTGATAGATCGAAACAATTCATGCGGCATACGTTTGAACCGACTCAGTGGCAGGTTTTTATTTTGATATACATCTATTCGAGCACTTTCAACAATCACCGATTGCATGTTCAATTCTTTTTTGTGTATTGCCCTGAATAGGTCCAAATGATTGATCAGGATTTCTTGCATTCTGATCTTGAGCCTTGGGACTCTGAGTTTTAATCGTTGCATGAATTCTGCGTCCGATGTTTTGGGGAGTATGGTGACCACCTCAAGCTTTGCCAATCCTTTTTGCCCATCCAGACTTGCAGTATTGATGCGATAGCCATATAAGTCTCCCGTAGGGTACAATTCGTAATTGCGGAGCTGGAGCGAAAAATATTCAGCGAATAATGCCCGGCCAGTTTCTGAAGTGTCGTTGGCTTCTATATTGATATTTCTCAGCGAAAGCCCAATGCTGTCGGCTTGTTGGTAGCTGCTCTTTTGGAGTTTTAAGGTGCGCAAAGACATTTTTCCATTGGAAACCGTCACAGATCCTATGTGGATGCTTTTGGCAAAATGAGCAATCGTCAGTGGCAGGCGATCGAGCATTCCCTTGGACAGTGAATCACTTATAGAGGATTTTTCCAGCACGGTGTCCCGCACAGAAGTCAGGTCTATTTGAGGGTCAAGTACTAAAATATTATCCAGCGAAACCTCTTTCGTTCGCCAGTATTGCAGCAGGTGGAGGTTTTTTAAGCGCAGGCGGCGTATTTGGAGCGCGATTTTCAAATGAGTTTCGTCGGGCTTAGCCTGGAGAATCGAATCCCAACGAATAGAATCGGTAGTCAACTGTATCCCATCTACTTCCGCAGATCCAATGAAAATATTGACGTGGAGGCGGTCTATTTGGAGCGCATACATTCCTTGGCTGGAATGGGCCGTCAGTTCCACCAATTTTTCTTTCAAATGGGGGTCGAGCCAAACTCTGACATAGACAATTGCTGTAATGCATATTAGCGCAATTACAAGGGAGAAAACTAGTAGGAACCTGCGCACAGCACGCGACATTGAAAAGGATTGAAGCGAAAAGAAAAGGAGCTGAAAATAGACAGCAAAACAGCCAAACAAAGCCAAGACGGTAAAGGTTGTGCCGCTCCGCTTTTGTCGCCCACCCGTCAAAGGGTGAATTATCTGCTTTGGTCTTCTCAATTAAAAATATTTTTCAGCCCGAAATTCGGACAAGCACTTAATTGAGCGGGTTGGAAAACCTGCTATTTAACCAAACCGATTATGAGAAAACCGATACACCAGCCTTTGGGGAAAGGCTTGCGCATCACTTTTTTGCTAGCGCTCAGCCTTTCCTTTGCTCAGCTTACTGCGCAACAATGCCCAAACATTGTCAATTGCCCACAAAGCACCCCAACCTATTGTGATGAAGGCTCCAATCAGGAGCAGCTATGGAACGATCCCCCATTCACCTTCAGCCCAACCATTGGCAATGCCGACCTTCACGAAGGCGTCATTGACCTGAATATCAAATTAAAAGGCTGTAACGGCGGGGGACTTGGCACTATTTCGTTCTTATTGCATCTTGATCTGGACAACGATGGCCTGCAAGAAACGGTTTTAAAGAGCGGGGGCCTGCCGCCTGCAGGCAGAGTGATGGCGAACAATTCTTTCAATCCTGGGTACGCTGGTGGCGACACCGTTTGGTTTGACAAACGCCCCTTGCCGGATTCTATGCTTTACCGTTTTACGCTCGAGATCGCTTATTCCGGCGACACAACCATCGGCTGGATTCGCTTTTGCAGCGATGCTGACCCCTATAATTATTCGCCCGTGATTTTGCCCGAGGGGCGGCACCGAATCGAATGGCGCGTAGCGCAAGACGGGATAGAACGGTTTTGTGATCGAAATTTCAAGGTCAAAGATTGTAAAAAGCCCATATTGACCTGTAAATCTGGACTGGCCGTGTATCTTAATGTCAACCAATCTGCATCGCTTTCACTTTCACAAGCGCTCCAATCGGTATCAGACAACATCACCCCGGATACCCAAATGGTGCTGGGAATGCGTCGGGTTGGAGCTGGATTTGGTTTTCCGCTCGATGCTATGGGCAATCCACAGGATACAGCTATGTTTAATTGCCAAAACGATGAACCTCAATTGATTGAAATTTGGGCGGAAGACAGGGCTGGCAACCTCGAAAATTGCACCGCTCAGGTACTCGTGTATGATACAGCGGGTGTTTGCCCCTACGTCCCGTTCTCGTCCATCTGTGCAAGAACCTATTGGAATGACGAGATCATTCGAGATGTTAAGTTCAGCACCTCTTGGAGCCTTCCCAATCAGCCAACTTTTGTCAATCAGCTCCCAGTCAACCCAAATGGCTGTTCCGAACTCTCGACGCTACCGCCTACGAGCCTTTTCACACTAGGTGCTGCCAAAGATACCGTCCCGCTCAATGGGGTAACGACCTATGATTTGGTACTGATTTCAAAACACATCCTGGCACTGGAACCTTTTGATGCAGGTTGGAAAATTGCCGCCGCCGACGTAAACCTCAGCAATTCAGTGACGACTTTCGACATCGTGGAATTGCGCAAGCTCATCCTGGGCCTGACGAACAAATTGCCCAACGGCACACCTGCTTGGCGCTTTTTTGTGGATACCTGTTCGGTGTGGGACAGCCCCTTTCTTGGCTATTGTCCCTCGGCGTATTCACTGCCAGTACAAGCCATCAGTTCATATCCGCCACAACTCTCATTCAGCGGGATAAAAATGGGGGACGTAAACGCAACAGCTTCAAGTATTGATACCCTGCTTGGTGTTGCGCAATCACGGGGCGCTGCGGCAATGTTGGAAATGCCCGATAGAATCCTTCAAGCAGGCGAAACACTCGAAATCCCGCTCAGTGCAACCCAAGCCGGCGCTTGGGAGGGTTTCCAGTTTTCTCTGGAGTTTGATCCCTCAATCATTGAAATAGAGGATCTTGTGCCCAGCGGAATCATCGCGATGGATTCGGAGCACTGGGCAGTTCCGCAGGCAGGTTTGTTAAACCTGAGTTGGTCAGACGCCATTCCAAGCCCTGTTTTGCCGGGAGATGCCTTGTTCCGTTTGCGCGTAAAAGCGCTTTCTTCTTTGCGACTTTCGGAGGTGTTCAAGATGCCAGAGGATGCAAAGATTCTGCCCGAAGCATATTATGCGGAGGGGGTAAATCATCCCCTTCAACTGGTTTTTTCTCAAAATGTAAACAGCGCTCCGGTGGGGATGCCTCAAGTCTTTGCACCCATGCCCAACCCCACCACAGGTGCTGCTCGCTTGCCCTTGCGCCTGAATTCGCAGGAAGCCGTATTCCTCGAAATTTGCGACTTGGCAGGCAGTGTGCTATGGCGCACGGTCGAAGCATTGGAATCGGGGTCGCATTTTCTGGAAATCCCCGCCGCTGCATTGCCCCATTCGGCTGTGTATGTATGGCGTGTTCGTGCAGGTAGTTTAGCCCAAAGCGGACGACTTGTGAGACTTTGATTTTTACGCTACATTTTTTACCGCCGAGGCGCGTAGGCACAGGTTTGTCATTCAAAGGAATCTGTTGGCCTTCGCGCTTCGGCTTTTTTGTGTGCGTGATGTAAAAAGCCGACACATTCGGGGTCAGTTTGGTTAAACTTTTCAGATAATTGGCGTATAACTTGCAGCTCAAATTTCGATGAGTGTCAGAAATGTGTGGCATACCTCGCTCTGAACTCGCCGAACCAACGTCTTTTATAACCAAACCTATAATCTCATGTACAAGTTTTTACTCCTCGTTCTCGCTCTATCGGTCACTCCTCAAGGAATTTCCGCGCAATGCGAACCGCAATTGCTCGATTGCGGTGCCGCTGTTCAAGCCTGCGACCTCTCCTACAACGATCCACAGTTTTGGAACGAACTGTATTGGTGGGACAATTTGATCCAAACCCATGATTTGGCAGAGGCAAAAATTGACCTGAGTCTTGAAGTCAAAGACACCTGTCTCAGCGGCGGTCTTTCAGTGCGTTGCCTGCTGTTCCTCGACCTCAATGGTGATGGGGTACAGGAAACTTTGGTGGACAGCGACAGCTTTCCCTTGAACTCGAATACTATTTTTTACTACAACATCAATTCAGGAGGCTCTGCCAGAAATTTTGACGAAAGACCTGTTCCTTACAATCAAAAATGGCGTTTCGCCTTAAAAACTTCGGTTTCAGGAGATACTTCGAGCTTTGGCTTACGCTGGACTACCCAAGCCAATCCAAATGTTTTTGTATTGCCGGAACTCCCTTACGGAAGTCACAAAGTCCGTTGGATCGTGACCAATAGTGTAGGGGCGGTAAAAACCTGCGAGAAAACATTCGTCGTCAAAGACTGCAAAGCCCCCACGTTGGTGTGCCTCAATGGGTTGAGCGTGAATATTATGCCGACGCAAATGATCCAACTTTGGGCTTCGGATTTTTTGCAGTACACAGAGGACAACGTGACCCCTATTGGCCAAATCAAAACCGGAATCCGAAAGACTGGAACAGGTACTGGATTCCCGGTAGATGCCATTGGAAACCCCATAACCAATGTGACTTTTAATTGCGACGAACTTGGCACACAAAGTGTTGAACTCTGGGCAATAGACGGCGCTGGCAATGCGGATTTCTGCGAGACGTATGTGATCGTGCTAGACAATTTGGGCAATTGCGGAAACCCACCAACTTCATTTCAGGTATGCGCTAAAACGGCCTGTGGGGAGGGTGTAGAAGAGGCCAGTTTTAGTCTGAGTGGGCCTCCTGTTCTCCCTCCCTTTTGGTTCGGAATAAGCAATGCGTATGGTTGCCTGTCAACGCCCCCCAACGTTCCAATTGGGCCAGGTCTGATCCTTTCCGCAGAGAAGGACGACAACCCGCTTTGGGGTGTTTCTCAACTTG
>JBBQSW010000020.1:0-17683 GCA_038213575.1 Chitinophagales bacterium
CAGGTCCAGTCAAGTATTTGCCCATTGTTCATTACGCTTTCGTCCGTGAAAGTGATGCTCGTGGAAAGGATAACAGCAAAGGACGAAAACTTGACATTGAGCGCATCGCAGTCGCCTGTGGTGCAAGGCCCGGCAGTCCAGGAAGCGACCCCGCCAAAATTAAGCGCTTCGCAGGAATTACCATACGTCATGCCATTGCAGCCACATACAGGGTCGAAAAGGGTGATGCAAATGGCATTAGGATTGATAAGTGATGAATCAACACAAGGTTGGGCTTGTAGTCTAAAAGAGTAAATGGTGGATACAAGCAAGCCAAGAATTGCAATTAATCGGAAGAGATTTTTCATGCTGTTGAATTTAAAAAAATTAAAAAAACTGGGTTCGTGGGTAAGACGGCAGCGTTGTTGAACTCCGTTGGGCAGTTTTATGTTTTGGATTCGTTAAAAGTCAGATCGCTCTGGTAGAAATTCCATTCTGACGGAAACTGACAAAAAATGCTTTCAATCATTCTACTTTTGCCCCGCCTTTGCCCACGGCCTTCAAAACAAACGTGGATAAAAGGCTTCTGCCTTCGTAAAATTACGGCAGATAAACGCCACAATTTTTGACTTCGAAATCTATGGCTGCAAAAAGCAAATCCAGGCCCGCACCCGTCCAAAAAAACACCCAGGCCGCTTACCAAAAGGAAAGAGCCGCTTATGAACCGCTTACGGAGACCTTCAGTCCTGGTTTTTGGAGCAATCATTGGATTCCCGCATTAATAATGCTGGCAATGGCCTTTGCGCTCTACTTCATTGGACTCAAATATGGCTATGTGCTGGACGACGAGATGGTCTACTGGAAGAACGAGTATGTGCAGAAAGGATTTGCCGGAATACGCCAGATTTTCAGCTCGGATAGCTTCATGGGCTACTTTAAAGAGCCCAAGTTTTTGCTGGAAGGCGGTCGTTATCGCCCGCTCTCTTTGGCTACGTTTGCGATGGAAGTGGAGATTTTTGGGCCCAATAAACCTGCGGCGGGCCACTTCTTCAACGTACTGTTGTATGGTCTCACGGGTATATTGATCTATCGAATCCTACTCGGCTTGTTTCCTATACGCGACGAGGGGCGTCCAGCCGGCCCGTGGTATTTTAGTCTTCCGTTTATTGCTTCGACCCTGTATATGCTGCATCCGCTGCATGTGGAATGCGTAGCAAACATCAAAGGACGAGACGAAATCCTGGCCCTGCTCGGTGGTCTGGGCGCTTTGTGGGCCACGCTCAAATACTTCGACACAAAAGGCTGGTGGTGGCTGGTGGTTTCGGCAGCATCGCTTCTGCTTGGCATGTTTGCAAAGGAAAATGCACTGACGTTTGTAGTCGTTATCCCGCTCACCGTGTGGTTTTTCACGAAGGTTTCGTTTCCGCAAGCGCTGAGGGCCGCGCTGCCACTGCTTGCAGCGGCGGTTATTTTTATCTGGGCTCGTTACGCAGCACTGGGATACTGGATCAATCCAGGCAAAATTGCCAACACAGATATTATGAACAACCCCTTCTATGGCATGACGGGCCAAGAAGAAACAGCGACTATTTTCCTCACGCTGGGTTGGTATCTTAAACTCCTTTTTGTGCCCCATCCACTGACCATTGACTACTACCCTTACCATGTGCCAAAAGTAAGTTGGTCTGACTGGCGAGCCTTGTTGGGGCTTGTGCTCAATGTGGGAATGGGTCTTTGGGCACTTTGGAACATCCGAAAACGCAGCGTGCCGGCTTATGCTATTCTATTTTACCTCCTGACGCTCAGCATCGTTTCCAATTTGTTCTTCTCTGTGGGCACTTTTATGAACGAGCGGTTTTTATATATGCCGTCGTTGGGCTTTTGTATTTTGGCGGGGTGGTTTTTTGCCCGAAAAATGCCTGAATGGCTCAAAGAAAAACCAGATAGTGCCTATCCATTGGGTATGATTGTTTTTGCCATCATTGCTGGATTGTATGCGTACCGTGTGGTCACGCGCGTTCCGGATTGGCAGAGCGGATTTACGCTCAACCGCGCTGCCGTGAGGGATTCTGAGGGCAGTGCCCGCTCCCATTGCTTTTATGCCACGGGGCTTTATGAAGAGAAATATGTTAAGGAAAAAAACCAGGAGGAACGCAAAAGATTGGTAACAGAAATGGAATACCACGTTAAACGTTCGTTGGAAATAAACCCCAATTACGGCGCAGCGTTGATTATGAAATTCAATGTAGCGGCTGCCCGCTTCGATATTGACCACCAACTCGACAAGTTTTTCCACGTCGCAGAAGAGGTGGTGGAAAAAATACCCTACAACACCACCTTCAGAAAAAACCTCGCGGCCTATCTAAAATATCTCGATGGTTCCAATGCGGACAAGTACATGCCCTTTTGCTACCGTGTTGGCTATGAATTCTTCTGGAAAAAGAAAAACGACCCAACAACCGGCCTTTTCTTCCTTGAATTCGCGCTGAACCGCCAATATGAAGACATCCGAACTTTAGAGTCCATGGCTGAAATAAACGAAGCTATTGGCAATACAGCCAAGGCTGCTGAATTTAGGGCACGGGCAAATGCGCAGAAATAGAAATGAAAGTCACCGAACATTTTCAAAAAGCAAAAGGAAAAACCCTGATTTCCTTCGAGGTGCTCCCGCCCTTGAAAGGCGGCAGCATGCAGGCCATCTTCAATACGCTCGATGCGTTGATGGAGTTCAAACCACCGTTTATTGATGTCACCTATCACCGGGAGGAGTTTATTTACAACAAACGTCCCTCCGGCTATTACGAAAAGACGGCCATTCGCAAACGCCCTGGCACGGTGGGTATTTGCGCCGCCCTCATGCACCGTTACGGCGTGGATGCCGTGCCACACCTGATCTGTGGGGGCTTCTCCGTGGAGGAAACTGAGAATGCGCTCATTGATCTCAACTTCTTGGGTATCAACAATGTATTGGCCTTGCGCGGTGACGCCCGGCAGTTTGAAGACAAGTTCATTCCGGAAGCCGATGGACATAAATATGCCCTTGATTTGGTGCGCCAAATTGTTGGTATGAACCAAGGGAAATATCTAGACCTCAACATCCAGAATGGCGATCCGACCGATTTTTGTATCGGCATAGCCGGCTACCCGGAGAAACATTTTGAATCGCCCAATTTTGGTACGGACCTTCATTTCACCAAAGAAAAAGTAGATGCTGGCGCGGGCTACATCGTGACACAGATGTTTTTTGACAACCAAAAATACTTCGAGTATGTGAATGCCTGCCACGCTGCCGGCATTGATGTGCCCATCGTGCCAGGGTTGAAACCGCTGACCAAGAAGTACCAACTAAACTCAATACCGCGCAAATTCTTTATCAATTTGCCAGAAGCGTTCGTCCAAGAAGTGCAAAAAGCAAAAGACGACGAAGCGGTGAAGCAGGTAGGCATCGAATGGTGCGTGCAGCAATCGAAGGAGCTCAAAGCCGCAGGTGTGCCTTGTTTGCACTATTATACCATGGGGGACACGGAGACGGTGAAAAAGATTGCGGGCGCGGTAGCGTAGCAGGTTATTTTAGCGGATAATCACAATTTTGGTGCTTGTAAATACCTTTCCAAATTCATCGGTAAAGGAAACCACATAAACCCCATTTTTAAGGTGGTCAACAGCCACATCCAAAACCTTTATTTCTTCAGTAATGGAAAGCACTTGAACCGTCCGTCCTGAAAGGTCAGAAATGGTAATCTCGCCCTTCCATGGCACGTCAAATTGGATATGTAAAACATCCGATGCAGGATTTGGCCAAAGGGTAAAGCCTCCGTTTTCTCCTTGTGCTGAGATTGTATTCACTGTTTTTATTTCTACTTCTATGCACTCTGTATTGCAGGCATTGGAGTTGCACACCGTTAAACACACCTGGTAGATGCCGGCAGCATCGTATAGGTGTACCGGGCTGGTGTCCTGGCTCGTAGCTCCATCGCCAAAATCCCAGAGCCACGTAGCTGGCTCAAAATAGGATAGGTCAGTGAACCCGATCTGTAAAGGAGAGAGGGTGTCTTCTAATTCCCATCGAAAGTAAGCAACAGGCAGGTTGTCCAAGCCCAGCGTGTCGCATAAACTGCCGTCCATGGGGCCAATACGGAAATTCGGGAAATTTGGCATTAGTTTATTATTGACTGTAGGCAACTCTAGATCATGTTGCCTAAAGTCACAAGCCAAACCTAATCTGTCTGGCTTGTGGATGGTATGGTAATAGTAAATGCCACTTGTGCAACACATATAAATTTTGTTGTGGGAGCAAGTGCCATGGCATGGAAGGCGGTAGAAAAACCCGTAGGAGGGGTAAAGCCATCATGTTCGGCTATCAGTAGTCCAGAGGCTTCGATATCCAGGGCTTGAAGGTCATATTGAAACAGTTTATTTTGGGCAATCTGGAAATAAAGGAAGCGGGAATTCGGAGAAATACCCGCCCAGGAAGCATAGACATCGGGATCGTTCACTTTTATCACCTGAGAATTGGACAATGTACCCGTACAGCGATCAAAATCGTAGAGAAATATTCGGTTGAAACCGTTTGAAAGCGTCACCCGGCCAAATTTCTTCCCATCAGGAGAAAATACAATGTTCCAGCCCGTTTTCTCATACTCGGAAGCGGTGCTGTCCTCCCAGTTCTGCGTAAAAGGCCCTAAAATAGTGTCCGGGGTCAAAAGGTAGAGATTGTAGACATTGACGTGCTCCTGCGGGATGACAACCCACCAATCCCGGCCATTGCCGTGTTTTATCGCCGTGAAAACCGCCTCTGCGGTGACCGGGCCTCTAAGCAGGTGGTTTTTCTGGATTACCTTCCCTTTTCCATTGTTGGCGTTCATATCAACTTCGGAATAGAGGATTTTCCCGCTAACCAGGTCCATCTCGATCGTGTGGTGGAAATAAACATAATGTCCCTGATGCCCAGGCCGGGGTAATATCATCATGTTTTGGTAGGAATCGTAACCAAAAGTCGAATTCTCACATTCAATACTTTGAAAATAACCAGGGCTCAAATCATCTCCATTTTCTATGAGTTCATTATCGGCATTTATAATTCGGCAGCCATTGCTGTAAAATTGCAGATTCCCTTCATCATCCGAGATGCTGCAAGGCATGTCGAACCCAAACTGATAAGGTAAGGCAAAATGAGTGAGTGCAGGCTCTCCACTGTTGAAATCGATCCGAGTGCCCCCTCCGTAATTAACTGGGTATGTTCCGTACCCAGTTACCCATTGATAATCATTTTTGCCCTGGGTGTATGCTGTGGTCGAAAGCAACTGCAAGATGGCAAGGATTGACAGTATTTTGTGCATGGTGGACGGTAAAAGCAGCCCTCTGCCGGTTATATGAGCAGAGGGCTAATGAAAAGAAAAGAAAATTATCGAAGAATTACGAATTTGGCAGTCGTGGGCAGTTTGCCAGACGCATCGCTAAAAGAGAGTACATAAACCCCATTTTCAAGATGGGCAACAGGCACATCCAAGGTCTTTGTATCTTCCTTGATGGAAAGCACGTGAACCGTCCTCCCTGCAAAATCGGATATCGTCAATGTACCATCTAAAACAGTTTCGAGTTGGATGTGCAAAATATCCGATACAGGGTTGGGGGAAAGCATAAATTTCAAAGCAGACCGCTTAAGATTCGAGCCTTCCCGTTCAGAGCAATTGTACTCTTCGGGGTTTTCCCGCCAATACTGTGCTCCTTCCTCAAAAGGCAGCATTGAAGCCGCGGCACTTTTAGTATTCCCAGCTACTTGAATACACTGTTGGGCAATGGCATGGAGGGTATCTTTATCCGTCTGAGTCAGCTCTAAACCGCGCGCATGCTTAATAATAAGAGCGTTTAGCGCCTTCTGGTTTTGCTCATACACTTGATTGGATGGCAAGGCATTGTTGAATTGCTGACAAGCGGTAAGTAAAGGTTCTCTCAGGGTAATATTTTGTGCCAATAAAGCATTGCGTTGATCGGAAAACTCTGCCAATTCTCCCAATAACACCGCGCGACTTGACAATAACCCTGTATCTACATTCGTATAATCTATGATACTGGCATCTAAAGAATTTATTTGCGCTTGTTTGCCATCTATGTCTGCTTCCAAATCAATCAACGTGGCTTGTGAACCGACAGTAACAGAAGATATAGAGTTCATTAAAAAATCAAAGTGAGCAAAAAGTGTGGCAGAGCTTTGGTTGTAAGCGTTTTTGAAAGTTAGCACATTCCCCGTAGCCAGACTGGGATAGCGCATCAACTTGGCTAACACATAACGCGTATTTTGCCATTCTTCTACCCCGGGTGATGCTTGTGGATATGGGTAGTTATTGCGCACCCATTAGCGTGTTGAGCCCTATTGAGGGGCTTGGCACTTTGCCCGTGATGAAAGGGCACCCTCCTTCGCACTTCGTGCTACGGAGGGTAAAAAAATGTTGGCCAACGGATTATGAAATGCCCCGACGCACATCAGAGTGGGAGCAAAATCGAATGCAATATAGTCAAATAAAACTCAAACTGCCAAACAAGGCACAAAAATTTAACATTAAAAGGGAGCGGCTTTTGTGCGCGAAGTGCAAAAAGCAAAAGACGACGAAGCGGTGAAGCAGGTAGGCATCGAATGGTGCGTGCAGCAGTCGAAGGAGCTCAAAGCCGCAGGTGTGCCTTGTTTGCACTATTATACCATGGGGGACACGGAGACGGTGAAAAAGATTGCGGGCGCGGTGGGGTAGAAATAGCGTTTGCATACCGCACTCAACCCCTCCACCGCTCCAAATGCTTCTTCACACCCTCCTTGTTCTCCCGATAAACCTTTGCGCCACGGGTGGCCGTAACAATGCTGCAAGGCACCTCTCGTGCCACCTCGCGCTGCGAACAACCCCGGTCAAAAGCTTCAAAAATGCGCCAGCGTTCGAGCATCATAGCGCGTTCGTGTTCGGTAAAAGTGAGTTGGAGCAGCTCATTGAAATCACTTTCGTTGAGCGAGGATTGAAAAAGTTGGTGTAGCATAATACGGGAAGGACGAGTGGTGATGGAATAAAAGAAGCCCAAATTTAGGGCGGTTTTTTGGAAAATTTGGATCAAATGTAATACTGTAGTGTGACGCACATCTTCGGATAAGGGTGGAACACGTATGGCACGGATCAGACACGGATTTTCTATTTTCAAACCAAAAAATCCGTGTCATCCGTGTCATCCGTGTTCCTCTTCACACTCAGTCCCGTTCCATTTTCATCGCTTCCCGCACCAATTCCCTCCAGAAAGGTTTGATGACGGGTGCTGCAGCCTGGCCGTTTTGCTGCTCCCAGACACTTTTATCAATCACTACCAGTGGTTTAAGTTTTGCTTTGGCCAGTGCTGAATTAACTGCGGCCAAGTCTTTTTTGAATATCCCAGCTGCTTTCGCCTGAGCTTGTTGAAGTTCCTCCCGCACCACTTTTGCGCCCTCCGTAATGGATTGGGTGGGCATATTGTCGGAAAACTCCGTGTACACATAGAGTCTGCCAACCCGGGCGCGCAGTTGCTGCTCGCCCGTAATGCCCTTTGATTCAATGGTTTCGGTTAAGGTTTTGCGGAATGCATCCAGATTGGTGCTGAGTTTCGTCAGCTCGGCTTTCAACTTTTTGTCTTTCGCCAACGCAAGCCGCTGATCGGTGCTGTCTTTTAGGTTGCGCACCTGTGCCTCCAGCAGGCCAAGGGATTCCACCATTTCAAAAAGACCGTCTGAAATGGCGCGTTTTTTTGCGTAATCCAGTTCCGGCTGCACGGGATCAGGTATGAGCTTCAAAGAACCTACATCCGAGTATTCACCTGCATTGAGCCTGACCTGGTAGGTTCCCGGCATTGCCAGGCGACCTATAAAGCCGGCGTAAACTCCGAATTCTCCCTGCACCAGAACGCCTTTTGCAGCCTTCGGAGGTGCCAATCGCATATCCCAGCGCACGAAGTTGATTCCCTTGCGTTTCGTACCCGGCATGGACGCTACCACTTTACCAGATTCATCTATGATTTCCACCGTCACATCACCCGTATTGAGGCGATCTTTCAGGTAATACTGGATGGTGGCAATTTCCGGCGCGTTCGGCCCCGCATAAGAATCTGTGTTGGGAAATGCCGAGCCGTAGTGGCCACTTGTGACGGCAGCAGGCCGGGTCGGCAACAAGGCCGCGTCTTTCTGCAAAATATCCGTCGAGAGGCGGCGCAGGGGGGAAATATCGTCAATGATAAAAATGCCGCGCCCATGCGTACCCAGCACCAAATCATTGGTTTTGGGATGCACCACTATGTCGCGAACAGCTACAAATTCGGGCAATTTGGATTTGTAAAGCACCCAGCTTTGCCCCCCATCCGTGCTGATGTACATCCCGAACTCCGTTCCAAGGAAAAGCAATTCGCGATTTTCGATGTCCTCTACAATGACGTGGGCGTAACCCTGCAATACTTTGTCGGTGCTGATATTCACCCAGGTTTTGCCACTGTCAGCGGATTTTGCCACATACGTTTTCATATCGCCGTAGGCATGATTGTCGAACGTGGCATACACCACATTTCGGTCAAAACGGCTGGGCGTCACGCGGCTCACCCAGGTTCCTGCCGGAACACCTGGGATATTTTTTGAAATGAGTTCCCAGGTTTTGCCACCGTCGCGGGTCACTTGGATATTGCCATCGTCTGTGCCCACGAAAATCAAGTTTTCGTCCAGCGGCGAAGTGCCGATGCTGAAAATGGTGCAGTGGTTTTCGGCGGAAGTATTGTCCACCGTCACGCCGCCGCTTTCGGCTTGTTTTTGTTTTTCCTGGTCGTTGGTGGTTAAATCCGGCGAAATACGTTGCCAGCTGTTGCCGCGATCATTGGTTTTGAATAAGTATTGGGCACCTATGTACAATGTTTGAGGATTCTTTGCTCCTTTCACAAGGGGTGTGTTCCAGTTCCAGCGGTGCTTTTCTTCGCCCTTATTGAGCTGAGGCTTAATGAATTGCGACTGATTGGTGCGCATATTGATTTTAGCCACTTCCCCGCCCTGACTTTCGCTGAAAATGATTTCCGGGTTGAGGGCATCCGGTTGCACCCAGAAACCATCGCCACCGCCCACACTTTCCCAGTCGCGGTTTTCAATCCCGCCTTTGCTCTGCGAGGGCCCGCGCCAGGAGCCATTGTCCTGTAAGCCCCCGTACACGTTGTAGGGCGATTGCTCGTCAATTTGAACATGGTAAAACTGCGACACCGGCAGGGTATTGAGGTGTGTCCAGGTTACTCCCTGATCGAGGCTCATGTACACACCGCCATCGGTGCCGAGGTACATGTGATGGTTATTGTTCGGATTGATCCAAAGCGCGTGATGATCTGAATGAACCCAACCGCCCGCATTGGAAGCCTCACTGAAGGAATGGCCCCCATCCACGCTGGTCGAAAAAGAAAATGCCGGGCGATACACGCGCTTGGGATTTTCGGGGTCTATCACCAAAGTGCTGAAATAGAAAGGACGTGCCGTCACGTTTGAGTTGGCACTTTGATATTTCCAACTTTCCCCGCCATCCGCAGAGATAAGCAGGCTTGTTTTTTCACTTTCTACAATGGCCAGCATATTGTCGGGGGCACTGGGCGCCAAGGCAATGGCGATTCGGCCAAACTCTCCCGTGGGCAGACCGTTGGTGAGTTTGCGCCAGTTTTTGCCGCCGTCGGTGCTTTTGTACAGCGCACTGCCAGGGCCTCCAGAAACAAAAGAATACGGAGTACGACGGAATTGCCACATAGAAGCGAGCAAGACATCCGGATTGCGCGGATCCATGATGATGTCGGCACAGCCCGTTTTTTCGTCTGTATAGAGAATTTTTTGCCAGGTTTTGCCGCCGTCGGTGCTTTTGTAGAGGCCACGGTCAGGGCTATCGCTCCAGAGTTTGCCGGGCACCGCCACATAGAGCGTGTTGGCATCGGTGGGATGAAGGATAATTTTGGAGATATGCTCAGAATTTTCGAGGCCAACGCGGGTCCAGTTGCGGCCAGCATCGGTGGTTTTGTAAAGGCCCAGGCCCACCGCTACGCTGTTGCGCATGTTGCTCTCTCCGGTACCAACCCACACTGTTTCTGGTTTGTTTTGGTCAATGGCAAGGCATCCAATGCTTTGAGGATATTTTTCAAAAATGGGCTCGAATGTAAACCCTGCGGTCGTGGATTTCCATACGCCACCGCCCGCTGTGCCAACGTAGAGCGTTTTTGTGCTGTTGTTCACGCCCTCGATCGCGGTAATACGTCCGCCCATTAGGGCTGGCCCGATGCTCCGCGCTTCCACCGCGCCAAACGTGGAAGAAGATAACTGAACTTGGGCATTTGCTTTGATCGGAAGAAAACCTGCTGTCGCCCACGCTGTCGCCCACGCCGCCGTTAAAACTAGGGCGCGTGAAAAAACTATTGCGGGTAAAAAGGAGAGTCGTTGTTTCATTATTTCTAAAGTTTGAATGTGCATTAAAAAACCGCAGAATAGTGGAGTTGCAGCGGATCTTCAAATTTGAATGACCAATCTGCGTCTCCGCTCTTCTGCGGTTGAAAAGATGAGCTTGCACAAAGATTTACTTTGTTGGCAGCTCAAACTGCTTCATATCTATCAGCGGATTTATCGCGATAGAAGTAATCGTAACGGTGGAACTACCCATGGTGGGGTCTGCTTGTTGGATGGTGAAAGGGAACACCAAACCATCCTGGCTTTTGAAATTGGAATAGACCATAGCGGTCTCAACCTGTTTGCCATCCAATTCTTCTACGCGGATGTTTTTGATTTCGTAGTAGGTAGCAGGGTCTAAGAAGGAATATTCGGAACGTTTTTCCCCCTTGTTGATTTTAATTTTGATCGCTTCAGTACCGTCTACATCTTCTGTGCCTACATACTCAATCGTGTAACCTTTAGCTTTGTAGCCAATGAGGGTACCGTCTACATCGGTCATGTCTTTCATGGCTTTTGCCTGGTCAGCGGTGATTGGCTCTGGGTCCATTTGGTTCATAAACGGGTTGGTAGCCCAGCCTGCGTCGCCATTGACCACGGTGGTTTGGGTCATGCCCATCACGGAGACATCCATGCGGAGCGATTTGTCGCGAACAGCCAGCATGGACATCGTAATGGACATTCCGGGGGCACCGTCGGCAGAGATTTTAGCTTCGGATTTTACCGCTTCGACCTGATTCCAGCTATTGCCACCGATGGCGGCAATGTGTTTGGCCACGATTTCTTCGACATTTTGTGCTTGTACGAAACCCGTGAAAAAGAGAAGTAGTCCTGCAAAAGAGAGCGTTTTTTTCATTGTTGTAAATATTGATTTGGAAATGTTTTTACTGCTTAATAGTAATTTACGGATGCAAAGAAACAAATAGTGCCCCATCAGAACGCTGAAAATTAGATAAGCAGCACAGAGTGGAGGACAAATGGGCGGGATTTTAATCACAGGCTGACGCTAAAGAACTCAAATGGCACGAATTTTTTCAGGAAATAAGCATCGGTTGGTTCCAATTTAAAGACCAAAAGCCACCTATTTTGCCAACTTTATGCTCAATTGAGTGTTCCAATCTCAATTTTTCCCTCCTTGCCCGCGAGGTTTCTTAGGTTTGCCCCACGCCATGTCCCTAGATACTATCAAATTGCCAATCGCTGCCGAGCTCAACACCTTTGAGCTGCACTTCCGTGATGCCATGAAGAGCAATGTCCCACTTTTGGACAAAATCACCTGGTACATTGTGCAGCGCAAGGGCAAGCAGGTGCGACCCATGCTTGTGCTGCTCAGTGCTCGGCTTTTTGGGCCGATTGCCGAGCCGTCCTATACCGCCGCCTCCATGGTGGAACTTCTGCACACCGCGACTCTCGTCCACGACGATGTAGTAGACGACTCAAACGAACGACGGGGCTTTTTCTCCATCAACGCACTTTGGAAAAATAAAATCGCAGTGCTGGTAGGCGATTTCCTCCTGTCACAAGGATTGCTCTTATCCGTTAGAAGCCAACAGTTTATATTGCTTGAATTGGTGAGTCGCGCGGTAAAAGAAATGGCCGAAGGTGAACTCATGCAGATGGAAAAGGCCCGCCGTTTGGACATCAAAGAGGAGGTCTACTTCGAGATTATCCGACAAAAAACGGCCTCGCTGATTGCCGCAGCCTGTTGTGCAGGGGCTGTAAGCACCGCTCCCGGCAACGACGAAATCCGACAACGCATGTGGCTATTCGGCGAAAAAACAGGCATGGCTTTCCAGATCCGTGACGACCTTTTTGACTTTGGCGACGACGATATAGGCAAACCGCTGGGCATTGACATCAAGGAGAAAAAGATGACCCTGCCACTCATTTATGCCCTCAACCAGGCCGAGCGCAGTGAGCGCCGCCGCATCATCAACATCGTAAAAAACGAAAGCCACAAACCCGAAAAAGTGGAAGAGGTGATCCAGTTCGTGCGCCAGAGCGGTGGTCTGGAATATGCGCGGGAAGCGATGTATCGGTATCGGCAGGAGGCATTTGACCTGCTCGATGCTGTACCGGAAAGCTCCGCAAGACAGTCGTTGAGGGATTTATTGGTGTTTGTGACGGAAAGGAAACTGTAGGGACTTGGCCCTCATTTCTGGTTTTCCAAGGCTTCTACCACTTTTGGAGCAAGCAAAGGCAAACCAATTTTTACCCGGTATTCATTGATCGAGTTTTCATCGCCTTCCCAGCTGCCCTGTATCCAGGCCTCGCCAGTTTCCTGGTATCTTACTTGTGTAAGATAGCGTTGTGGTTTACCCAAGGCAAGGTTGCATTGATCGTATAGCCTGGCAAAGCTGATCCAGGGGGTTTCTCCATCTTTACAGGATTTTTCGACCTCTGGAAGCCATTTCAGGTATTCAACGATTTCTTTTGAGTTTATCAGTATGGAAAAGGCTGCACTACAAGCGCTTTCCCCAAATTCAGATTTTTTTGGCCAGCCAGTTTTTTGAAGCATTGCTCGCAGTGCTGCGAAGTGCAGCCCGAACTTTTTTTGGATGACTGCATCGGACAATCGCGTCATTTCATAAGGCACACTGTCCAATTCCGGGTGGTAGCCTGACAAGGCATTCAAGCCCATCTGGTAACCCATTGAGGTGAGTTCTCCAGTAGCGCTGCGCGCGTCCAATCGCAGAGAGTCCAGTAAAAAGGAATACCCCGGATATTTGAATTTACTGTATTTGCCCCGGATTTTCTGTTCCAGCAAACGCCAGCGTTTGTCTTTGTGCAGCACCTCAAAACGCGGGTCAAATTGTACAATTATTCCGCTGCCGTACCCTTGATCAAGTTTTATCAGCCACTTATTTAAAAATACAAAAGCCTCTGGATAGCGCTTTTCTTCTACAGCATTTAAAGCTTCTCGATAAAAGATATTGGGCAGATCCAGATGAGATTGCCTGATCACTGCCCGCCGATTCAAAACCCTTCCTTCCTCGGTGTTGTTGGGTCTAAAGGGTTCTTTACTGCTCATAGCGAGCGGAACAAAGCGAAATGAAGGAAGTTTATGCGTTTCCGTCAGGTATTGCAGGACGGATTGTACCCGGTTTTCCGACAATCGCTGATTTTGTTTTCCGATGGCGCTGTCTGAAACCGCCGACTCGGAAGGGATTTCAGTCACGGAAACCTGATCCAAAAAATATTGCACATCAACGTATCGCCGGTTTTGATGCCAGTGATTGTCCTCAAATACACCGATCATCAGGTAATTACTGGTGCAAAGTGGTCTGATCAGCCATTTTACAGGATACCATATATCGTACAGCACAGTGTCTATTTCGAGGAATGGAAGAATCACGTCCATTTGATACAGGCCATGCATTTTGAGGTTTTGGGGCAACAATACAATGCCAATATGCTTCGCCCAATCAGGGTCGGATCTCTCTTTACTTTGTATGTGAATCCAAAAACTTACTTGATAGAGCTGCCCCACTTGCATAGGTTGCATGGTCTTGGCAACAAGATAATCGGCTCCTTCATGTACACCTCCCCCGGTTTCCGGCGCATATCGCATTTGAATCATTGCTTTCCCGTCGTGCGGAGAAACCTTATCTAAGGGGCAAAAATTGACTTTTATTTCATCAGAATTTCTTTTATAGTCCTTGTCACAAAGGATACATCCCCAGCCAGCATTGTCCCAGTCATAAACCATACCAGGGTATTTTCCCCGGTTTATATCGCAAAGAAGGCATTTTTGATCAGCGTGCTTTTCAAAGCTTCCGTTTCGAATTAAATTTTGAGCCTTGGAAGTATCGGAAACGCAAATAAAAAGGATAGCAAGAAAGTAAGGGTAGAGGTTCATCCAAACAGGATTGTTTGGAATCTAAACGTATGAATTTGGAAAGACGTATGGATTCGAGCTATTAGGGGTGCCACCAAAAAACATCAACCAGAATTCCAATCCTCTCCCCCAACCCTGCGCGCCGCCTTTTTTTCTGAGGTTATTTTTTTGCTTTTCAAACGTTTGGCAATCACCGATTTAGGCACCCGTGTGATCTTCCGACGCTTGGGCTTGTGCAGGGCTTTTTCAATCAACCGAATCAACTTTTCCTCGGCTAAGTGCTTGTTCATCAATTGCGAGCGTTCCGTTTGGTTCATAGCGGCGAGTATTCCTTCCGAAGAGATGTGGTTGGCGAGTTTTTCAAAAACCAGCGTTTTTTCTTCGGCAGAAAGTGCCTGCGAAACGGCCACATCGAGCAGGGCCTCCGCTTTGGTCTCCACCTTGTTTACGTTTTGTCCACCAGCACCGCCGGAGCGGGCGGTTCGGTATGAGAGTTCTGTTTTGAGGAGATCAATGTTCATGGCAAATTTTTTTACACCAAAGCGTTTTTGTAGGAATGAAGTTCCAAAGGTCTTGAATTTCGCCACTCCGCGCCAAAGCAGGTTACTTACTTCGTCCGATTCCCCGACATTCCTCATTTTTGGGCTGAAATAATTTTGCCTAAAAATGAAAAAACGACTTTTTATTGCTTTACCCGCCATAATCTTGGCAACGGTGGGCCTGATTCTATTTTTAAATCTACCCAAAGAAAAACAACAATACTCACCCTCCCAAGCCGGTTCAGCCTTCCTCTATTGGGGTATGGCGCGTACTTTTCCCGATGGCCAATTCCACACCGAAAAATACACCGAAGCCCTCGCTCAAATGCGCCTTTCAGCCCAACTGCGAGACGAGCGCAGCCCTACCTGGGAAGCCCTTGGTCCCAAAAATATCGGCGGACGAACGCTTTGTCTGGCCATTAATCCTTTGGATACCAATGTTTTGTGGCTTGGTAGCGCCTCGGGCGGCATTTGGAAAAGCACCACTGCGGGCCGCGGTGTAGAAGCCTGGCAACGGGTAGAAACGGGCTTCCCGGTACTCGGCGTGAGTGCCCTTGCACTCGATCCAACGAATCCAAATATCGTTTACGCAGGCACCGGCGAAGTGTACAATTTGGAAAATTCAGCCCCCAACGTAGCCATCCGGGTCACACGCGGCACTTACGGCATTGGTATTCTGAAAAGTAAAGACGGAGGCACCACCTGGGTAAAAAGCCTCGACTGGGCTTACGGCCAGTTGCGCGGGGTACAAGATATCAAAATCAATCCCCTTAGACCCTCCACGGTACTGGCTGCTACGACCGAAGGCTTGCTGCGCAGTTGGGATGCAGGTGGGAGCTGGCATACCATCCATAACAAACGAATGGCCGTGGATATCGAAATTGACCCTTCTGATACCAGCCGGATATTTGTCACCCACGGCTCATTGGACGATCAGGATGTGAGCGGTATCTATCGGTCGGTAAATGGCGGTATCAACTTTGCCAAACTAACAACAGGGCTTCCAAGTACCTTTTCAGGAAAGACCCTTCTAACCATTTGTCCCACGCAAACCAACATCTTGTACGCATCCGTGGGGGAGGCGTTTGTGCAAAACGGCCTTTACAAAACAAGCAATGGCGGCAACTCTTGGACAAACGTGAGTTCGGAGGATGTAAGCAAATACCAAGGCTGGTATTCCCACGACGTGGCAGTGCATCCTTCTGACCCGAACACTTTTGTCTGGGTGGGTATAGATGCTTGGAAATCAACCAATAGTGGCGCTTCGGTGGCGCAAACATCCTATTGGTACAAATGGGATTTCGGCTACGTCCCGGCGGGTGGCTCAGAAGGTCCACCGGATTATGTCCACGCCGATATACACCGTGCTTACTATGTTCCTGGCGATGAAGACAAGGTTTATTTGGTCACGGATGGTGGTCTTTTTGTCTCCTACGATGGCGGTGAAACCTGGGAAGGGCGCAATGGTGGCTACCAAAGTCAGCAGTTTTATGCCAACCTCGGCAGTTCGACTAGCAATCCTGAACTTGCCGTTGGTGGGATGCAGGACAATGCGACGGCTATTTACTACGGCGACCCTTCCTGGACCCGCGTGATTGGAGGCGATGGCGAGTGCGCTGCCATCAATCCGCTGAATGACCAAATCATGTACGGCTCTTCACAATACCTCAATATGTTGAAAAGCGTAGATGGAGGACAAAGTTGGTATGGAATCGGTTCTGAAATTGATGAGCAGGCCGCTTTCAATGGACCTTTTGAAATCGCGCCTTCAAACCCCGATATTATGTACGCCGGAGCGCAAAGCCTTTGGCGATCGGATGATGGTGGAGAAAGTTGGAACAATGTCACGGATTTTATTGCTGATGGGGATGTCATTTTGACCATTGCAATAAACCCCAACAACCCCGATTTGGTGTATTGCAGCACCGCTCCAACCGTCACCGATCAAGCACGGGTATTTAAGGTGGATGTCGCTAACCAAATTGCCACAGAAATGACTGGACTGCCCAATCGCCTTTGCATGGACATTACTTTCTATCCGGGCTTAGAGGAAGATGCAGCCGTTTTTGCTGTGTTCGCAGGCTTCAACACGCAACACGTTTGGCAAACGGTGAATGAGGGAAATACTTGGTATTCGATAGACAATGGCTTACCTGATGTGCCGACCAACTCCATTTTGATTGACCCCAATACGGTCAATATGTACGTCGCCAATGATTTGGGTGTGTGGTATTCTTCGGATGTAGGTGCGAGCTGGGAAATCTACTCGGCGGATGCTCCCCAAGCCATGTTGGCCATGCACCTAAGTATCGCCCCCAACTTCAAACTCCGGGTGGCCACCTATGGCCTCGGCGTATGGCAAACAGATTTGGCGGCACCCTCAAAAACAACAGAGGCAGGTGTTGCTTTTTCAATTCAAGGGCTTCGCCCAAATCCGGCTTCAGAACAAACCGTGATAGATTTTTCGTTGACGAAAGAGGCGAAAATTACGATTAAGGTGCTGGATATAAATGGAAAATCGGCCTGGCAGGGCACTTCCGAACGTTTACCTGCCGGGGAGTATTCACGTCCAATTCCAGTCGGAGATTTGCCCGCAGGTACTTATGGAGTGCTGCTGGAAGCAGGAAAAAGCCGAACTGGGCGTATGTTGGTGGTAGGGCGATAGCGAATAATCGTCTCATGATTGGTGGCATGGCCTTTAGGCCAATGTCATTGAATTAAGGAATTTAACCACCACGAAGTGGTTGAATTTGAATAGCCTCCGATGCAATGGGGGGGAATATAAGCAAAGGTAACAACCCCGAATGGGGTTGAATATATTCTAAACGCACATTCAACCCCATTCGGGGTTGTTACACACCCTCCCCGAATTTCATT
>JBBQSW010000021.1:0-17592 GCA_038213575.1 Chitinophagales bacterium
GAGCGCAAAGTTGGACCGCCGATTTCGGCGATATTGACAACGACGGCGATTTTGACTGCTTCATCACAAACCACGATGTAGAAAGCCAATTGCTCGAAAACGACGGTTTTGGTCACTTTACGAACATTACCACAGCGGCTGGGTTGATTGGCGTTATTCAAGGGCTGCCGCTCCAAGGCATATTTCGCGATTTTGACAACGACGGTTTTACCGATATCCTCGTAGCGGGAGACAGGCATTACATTTTCCGCAACAACGGCGACAAAACATTCAGCACCGTGGCCAATCCGTTTAACAATAACGAAATGGAATCTTTTGCCGTTGGCGATCTCAACGGAGATGGCTTCCAAGATGTATACGGAGGCTATGCACTTGTTTATACCACCCCTTCCAACATCCCAGACGTGCTTTGGATGAACGACGGCAACGACAACCATTTCTATGGGATCAATTTGCGGGGCCAGCAAAGCAATCGGAGCGGGGTGGGTGCAAAAGTGCGCTTGTACTCCAGTTTAGGCATCCAAACCCGCGAAGTGCGTTCGGGTGAAAGTTACGGCATCAGCAATTCGCTTCAAATCCATTTTGGCCTTGGGCAAGTCACACAAATAGACTCCGTCGTAGTCAATTGGCCTTCCGGGATACGCGATGTGCTTTATCAACCCCTTGTAGATCAATATGCTACACTTTTTGAAGGTGGCTGTATTTCGCCTGCTGTTTCACTGGTGGCGGATGGCCCAACCACCCTTTGTACAGGACAAAGCGTGACCATCGGCACTCTCGATGTTTTCAATAATTACCTCTGGAATACAGGTGACACTACTGCCAACATTTTGGTTACTGCTTCGGGGACTTACAAGGTCACGATCACCAATTCTGAAGGCTGCACCGCTATTTCCAATCCGTTGGCCGTCCACTATGACCCCATTCAAATCCCGAGCATCGAAGCCCTGAGCGATACCACTTTCTGCGCTGGTGGCGAAGTAGTGCTGAATTCTTCAGAAGCCCCGAGTTACCTCTGGAGCACCGGGGAGACTACCCAAAGCATTGCCGTGAACCAAAGTGGCCAGTACAGCGTGGCGGCACAGGGTCTTTGCGCGATGTTCAACTCCACCCCCATTGGTATCAACGTGCTCTCCGCTCCCTTGCCAACAGTGATACCTGATACCGTTATAGTAGGCGAATCCGCTACGCTGATCGCCACAGGCGAACAGGTGACTTGGTATCCAACAGAAACCGCCCAAAACGCTCTTGCGGTAAATGACACACTCTTGACCCCTGCCCTCACAGAGACCACCACCTATTGGCTTAGCAATACTGCTATTTTCGGTACGCCAAGCGATTTTGTGGGCATGGTGAATCATGAAGGATCTCCTTTAAGTGGCAACACCTACAATGGCGGTTTGATTTTTGACTGCTTCACGCCGTTTATCTTAGCCAAAACAAAGGTTATTACGGATGCTGCGGGTGTACGCAAAATTGATCTCCGTGCAGATAATGGCGACGTTTTACAAAGCAAAACGATCCATATTCCCATCGGAACGAGTATCGTTGATTTGAATTTTGACATCCCTGTTGGCACTGATCTGCTGCTCACAACCGATCAAACGGTCAATCAAGCCAACCTCGGTTCTGCCAGTCCCAAATTGCGCAGGAGCGATAGTGGCTGCAACTACCCCTACGATATTGCCGGGGTAGTGAGCATTAAAAACTCAACTGCCGACCTTGATCGCTACTACTATTTTTACAATTGGGAAGTGGAATACCCAAGCGTGCAATGTGTTAGCGACAGGATACCCGTGACGGTGGTAGTGAAAGAACAAAGCGGAACCGCTCCCCTACCCGCTTGGGCCGTTGGAATGCGCATATTCCCCAACCCGACCGAAGGCAGCATCCAGCTCAAGCTCCAGGGTTTTACGGGAGCTGAACTTTTGGCAACCATCAAAAACGCCCACGGGCAAACGCTCCAAACCCGCACATTCAATGCACCTGCGGGCGATGCTGCTTTCAGCACTGATTTGAGCAATTTCCCGTCAGGCATTTATTGGCTTGAGTTGGCCAGCGAAGGTGGTATTGTGCAGCGAAAGGTGGTGTTGCAGCAGAATTGATACTTTTTAAAAAAGCCCCCTCTATTGACGGATGCCGCGCTCGGTTGGGAGCGGCATCCGTGTTTTTGCAAGGTTCTGTAATAGATATTCCCTATTTTTGTACAAAATTTCTGCCATGGAAGGACAGGCACAATCAGCACCAACGGGCAAAAAGTCAAGCGCTGCTAAAACTTACACGCTGGAGGAATACTTCGACTTTGAGTATAAATCCGAAGGCAAGCACGAATACTTGGACGGCCGGATTCGCGCCATGGCCTATACATCGCCTGCGCACGGCGAAATTCAAACCAATTTGATGGATGCTCTGGCAGCCTGCCTGAAAGCACAGGCATGTAAACGATATGCTGCAGATCGCATGGTTTATGTGCCGGACTGCAACAAGGTTTTTTATCCTGATTTGGTTATTGTTTGTGGTGAGCAATCATTTCGTGACCACAAGGGCAAAATGAAGGCCACGCTCAACCCTTCTGTCATCATAGAAATCCTTTCAGACAGCACCGAAGAAGACTATCGAATTGACAAATGGGGCTGCTACCGCACGATTCCATCCCTCCAGCAACACCTCATGGTGCAGCAAAATGCTCAAAGTATCTACAGTTACCGCCGCAAGTCTGAGCGTGAATGGGATTATTCTTATGCCAACAAGCCAGAAGAATCCATTGCTGTCATGGACTGCCTGGTTCAAGTAAAGGAAGTATACGCAGGAGTGGAAATCTAGCGTAGGAACGGGTGAATAATAACTTGTGCCTAAATAATTGGAGACGGGTAAAAGTTCCAAGCAAGGGAAACCACGGGATTGTTCAGAGGCATCGTTTTCATGCCAAGTTGGCTCCATAGACAGCAATCAACGATGTAAAAACGTTCAACTACAAATCACATTCATGCGTACTTTTTTAGTATTCACCCTTGTAATTGTACTTTCATCCACTGCTTTTACCCAATCCGCTCAGACCACCGAGGCAGTTTATATAGAGGATAGCCCCACGCTTGACGGAGTTTTGAACGATGCTTGCTGGCAACGAATCAGCCCCCTGGACGGTTTTGTTACTGCATCCCCATTGTTTGGCAACACCCCAAAGGCTGCTACGCAAGTACGGGTTTTTTATGGCGCTAAAGCCCTTTATGTCGGGGTTTATTGCTTTGTCGGGACGGCATTGCGCGATGACAAGAATGTACGCGATGGCGAGAGAACGGGTGATTGGTTCCGTGTCAGCCTCGATACTTGGGATGATGACCGACTGGCATTCGATTTTACAGTGACCGCTGCGGGCGTACAGATGGATTCCCGCGACGGGACTGAGTATTGGGACGCTGTGTGGCAAAACGCAATTGCCCAACAAGCTGACGGATGGAGCGCAGAAATACGAATCCCCTACACTGCCCTGCGATTCCCCCGGACGCCCGAACAAGATTGGGGGCTGCAACTGACACGATTCGACCGGGCCAGCGGCGAAACCTCCACATGGAGTCCACAAGACCCTTTGGTGAACGACCAGGTGCTACAGTTCGGAAAACTAACAGGGCTGCGCGACTTGAGGCAAGCGCGGAGGCGGTCTTTAGCGCTACAGACTGGAAGTACGATCAAAAATTTTAGGGATGCCCCACCAAGAACAATTGGACAGATCGGATTAGACGGCCGCATTGGCTTAAGCGAAAGCTCAACGCTCGATTTCACCATACTTCCCCCCCGCCAGTTCAATCCATCTCCTGGTCTGTCCGTCTATTCCTCAGCGTGGTCTGACGGAGATGAGATAGAGCCAAGGCAGTTTTCTGCAGAAGAGCAGGGATTGTTTTCTAAAAACCTTAACCGGATACAAACCCCTTCTGTACATCCTTCTTCCTTCTTTTGGCGCCTGATTTCTGATAGTTCAGCGATGTTTTTTTCCCAATCTGGCGCAAGTAGCCGGGTACTGCAATCATCGAAACTGACAACCCGTGGTCAAGGCGATTGGCGATTGGGCATCACCAATACCTTGCTCAGCCCAGTAAAAGCCGTGGTATTTGATTTACAGAGATTTGAGGCGCGCGAGGAAACATTACAGGGTATTTCCAATTACAACTTCGTGACGCTGGAGCGCATCCTTCCGAACAACAGCTATGTGAACCTTTCGAATGGCACATTGCTTGCCGGCCCTGGATATCGTTCTTTCACACCGTCGCTGAACTTCCAATTGCGCAACCGTGCCAACCAATACGAACTGAGCGGTGCCACTGATTGGACGTATGATTTGCGCAATAAAAATGACGTGACCCTGCGACAGGGATATAATATTCGTCTGGCGCGCATCAATCGTCGTTGGGGCTGGAATTTGGCGCATAATGATCGGGGGAACACCCTTCGCGCACCAGTATTTACCATTAAACTGCCTGATTTTTCTCATACCACTGCCGGAGTTTCATTTCGAGATTTCCGTCCTCGGGGCGCCCTGTTAAACCGATTTGGCCACCTCGGTCTCCGGGTCGATTGGCAGGAAAGTATAAAACAGGCTCCCGTAGGGTATTTATATGGCAACCTTTCAGCATTGGACAAGGGGTTTAGAGGCTGGGGCATTTCCTACTTTGCTTACCCACAAAATCGTTTGTTGCGGTACAGTACACCCAGAAAATTCTTGGACCGGCGCGTTGCCCCTACTCTTGGCGGGGCTGTCTCTTTCCGATCCGATACCCGGAAACGGCTGGGGTGGGACACAAGGGTTGGCGTTGAGAATACAATTAAGGGAGAACAACCCAGAATTTATGCCGCTTTGGGTACAACCTGGGTTCCGGCGCGCCAATGGTTATTGCAAGGCAGACTGCAAACAACCTGGGCAATCAAAGATCTGCGCCTGCTTGATGCGCCAGGTATGTGGATATTCGAGCGTCGCGACGAACGGGGGACTAGTCTTACTATGATGGCAGAGTGGTTTCCCCGCAGAAACTGGCGACTGTGGTTTACTACGGAAGTTGGAGTCTACAGCTACACTGGAAGGGAAACCCTCGATCTAATCGCGGGTGGAGCCTTAACTCCCAGTTCCTGGCCTTTGGAAGCAAAAATGTTGGACGAAAGAAACCGTTTTGGATACAATTTCGGATTTCAGCGCTTTTTCAATCAAATCAGCCAGTTACGCCTCCAAGTTGGGCACCATTGGCTGCCTCAACCTGAGTCCAACATAGCTCTAACACCCGTGTACAACTCCTACGGTAGTGACCTTGCGATAGATCTGGGCTTTATTTGGTTTTTAAACGGCAACCGATAAGCATGAGATCTTTGGGTGTTTCGACAGACCCACACGCTAAAAATTTACTCCCATTCCTTTTGCTTTCTAAAGGCTACCCCCCTGAAAAAAGCCACGGCCGAACCATCCTGTTTGGTGACGGTGATCGCGTAGTTGGATATAGATTTCCCCAGGTTCTCCTCGCTTGCTTCGGCAGTAAGCACATCACCCTCAAACACTGGAGCGACGTGCTCAACCGTGCAATGGATGGAGACGGTATGTCGCCCACGCGAATTACAGGCAAAGGCAAAGGTGCTATCGGCCAGTGAAAAAGTGATGCCGCCGTGTGCAACCCCAAATCCGTTGAGCATTTCGGCTCGAACGGTCATGCGCAAGGTACAGGTGCCCTCACCTATGGATACGAGTTCCGCGCCCAGCCATTTGCTGAACGGGTCGTTGTCGTACATTTTATGGAAAATATCTCGTGGCGACATGGCGCAAAAGTAAACCGCCGAGGCTCAACTTCGAGCCTCGGCGGTTGGAGAATATCATTTAGGAACGGGTGAATAATAACCCGTTCCTTAATTCATGGGCTTACCCAATGGTGATCTCCACAACTTCTAATTCAAGAGAGCCTCCCGGGGTCGTTATTTTAGCGACCTCCCCTCTGATTTTGCCCAATAGCCCTTGGCCGATTGGAGAAGTGACGGAAATTTTCATCAGCTTCGCATCGGCTTCGGTTTCCGACACAAGTTTGTAGGTCATTTCCTTCCCTGTTTTGAGGTTTTTGATGGTGACATTGGAAAGTATCGCTACTTTAGAATCATCTAGCAGACTTTCGTCAATGATACGGGCAATGGAGAAAACGGTTTCCAGCTCGCTGATTTTGAGTTCCAGCAGCCCTTGCGCGTTTTTAGCGGCATCGTATTCGGCGTTTTCCGAAAGGTCGCCCT
The DNA here is from genome assembly GCA_038213575.1 of Chitinophagales bacterium. GTDB lineage: Bacteria > Bacteroidota > Bacteroidia > Chitinophagales > Saprospiraceae > M3007. The sequence continues at coordinate 6,253 of JBBQSW010000021.1, forward strand.
GTGCACGTGCTTCGGCAATGGCGTGTGCTGCTTCTTGCCGTCCAATGCTCTTTAGTTCTTCAAGTTCCGCTTTTAGATTGTCGTAGCCTCCCTGAGTCAGGTATGTATATTGTGCCATCTGAATAAAAGGTGTCCGAATCACCCCGAAGATTCGGGGTTAATACGGAAATTGTGAAATATGTGACGAGTAGTAGGGGCAGAAAAAAACAGAAACGTCCTTGTCGGGTGGACAAGAACGTTCCTGCATTAAACTTGGCACAAAGGTATGGGTAGTTTAGGGAAAGATAAAAGCCCTCTGCCCATATTTATTACTTTTAGAATTCCAAGCGGAGTCCCAAGTTGTGAATTCCGTTGAAAATTTTGGTTTGGCGGTAGCCATAATCCAGGCCGATACGGGTGTCAGAGCCTTTGCGTACTGGAACGGAAAAACTAATACCACCACTGATGCCATTATCAATGGTTGCCTCTTCTTCTATTGCGTCTAGTTCGGCTTTGTAACCAACCCGGAGTGCAAAGTTTTTGCTGACGGTGAGTTCCAAGCCGCCGCCCAATTGGTCACGCGAAAATGCATTGGAGGTGAAATTACCTAACAAGCTAAGTCGGTTTTGTTTGCCCAAGAGCCAATCGTAAGAGGCACCGATGTTAAGTTGAGAAGGCAGTTCGTAGGCAGTAGCACGTTCGTAGTAGGTGTTGTTGTAACGCACTGGACCCGGGTTGGGCAATGTCTTGGATAGCCCCTCCCCTGTAAAACGCATCTTAGAACCGACGTTTCGAAGGGAGATGCCAAACTTGAAGTTGTCGTTCTCGCCCGTCACATACTGAACCCCCGCATCGAGTGCAAAGGCCCGAGCAGAGGCATTGCTGATGGACTCGTTCACGAGTTTAGCCGTAACACCGACCGAAACTTTGTTTTCGAACAGGTGTGCGTAAGACAAACACATGTTGAAATAGGTTGGGCTGAATGTAGCCCCAGAGCCTTCGGGTGTTTCAGTGGTAGTGTATTCAAATTCGCCGAGATCCATGGCTACCAAACTCACACCAAAAACACCTCCGCCTTTGCCAATGGGCTGCGCAAAAGCGAGCGCGTTGAGGTTGATGTCAGCGATATAACGGGTATGGCCTAGTTGTATTTGTGATCCTGTGACCCTGGAAAGGCCCGCAACATTAAGATACATCGCTTCCGCGCCGGACGTACTGGCGGTATTCATAGCGTGGAGGCCCGCACTACGCGCCCATGGGTTGATGATGAGCTGGTTGGCACCTGCTTCGCCTTGACGATCGGGGTTGCCCGCGATGGCAACACCTGTGCATAAAAAAGCTGCAAAAGCGAGCAGTAGTGTGTATTTTTTATTCATGACAGATGAATGTGTGTGTTAGAAAGGTTTATGAGGGTGGATGGATTGATGGAGGTGGATGAGATGGATGAAGGTTGATAATTGTTTCCCATAATCTACAGAATGCTTTTGGGAAACAATTATCAACCCTGATCAACCCCATCAACCCATCTCAATCTTACCCCCCCTTTTCAACTTGAAAAGCGTTTGCGTCAAAGCCCCGATGGGTCATATTGTCGTCCTATGCCAAACCACTTGAGGGTTCGTTCACCCATACCAGGAGCGTTTACATGTACCAGATACACGCCACTGGCAACGGGGATACCTTTGCTGTTTTTCAAATCCCACTCAATAGCGGGCGAGATTTGATCATAAGGCATGTATGCTTCGTCTCGGGTGTACTGGCGGATGAATTTACCATCCAGCGAGTAGATCGTTACTTTGCATTTGCCTGGCAGATTGGTAATTTTGACTGTGTTGGAGAACGGAGAAGACTCGTATTCCGAAAAACCATAGTACGGATTGGGCACCATTTTTACCGAATCAAGTGCATTCTCTATTGCCACACTGGTCAACGCCGATGGCTCACGCCCCTGAATTTTGAACAGGTATTTCGGGTGGCCTGTTTTCCAGTATTTGGTCAACATGGGTGTTGAGTTAATGGTATCAATCAGGTTGTCGTCTTCATACCAGGTTTGGTAAGCATTGTCCACTCGAAGTTTGATACGAGTATCGTTGGGGATGAGCCCTTCGCTGAGGGGTTTCATTTTGAAACCTGAGGCCAACTGAAGCATACCAGCCCACGCGATTCTGCTAATTTGTGGCACTTTTTGTGCATTGCCGCCAAATTCTGGAGTAAGACGCCTGCGCAATTGAGCACATGAGTCATAGGTCGTGCTCATGACATAAATCCAGTGGTGGCCACCTAACACGGCACCGTCCCAATAACTTTGATTTTCAGGCTGGGGGTACAAGTCCGGGTCAGTAATCTGATCCGTTGGGTTCCAAAGCATATCCCGACCCGTGTATTTCGGGTTAAGCTTTGAAGAATAGCCAGAGTTTTCGCCAAAGAAAATATTGAGCCTTTGGCCTGTTTCCACATCAATGACGTAGCCTGGGAACCACCCCATACCATACTGTGGCTTACCTTGGAAAGCAGCAGGAATACCTAAGTTGCCTGGAGGAGTAGAAGGGTACAATTCTCCATCTGGATCAGGCAGGCCATCGCCGTTACTGTCGTTTTTACCCACGGATAGTGAATAACGTGTATCAAACATCAAACGACCTTTATTGGTGGTGGTATTGTTCTGAATTTTGACCAAACTGGTATCGTCAGTGTAAGACTTTGCTGCGGTTTCTATCACTACACAACGACTCCATTTCGATTTGTCGCTGGTCAGCACGATGTCCACGTTGGGCAGTTCTGAAAGTTTCTTTTTTCGGTCATTACCCAAGGCTGCCGAATTCAATGTAAATGTCCATGCAGGGGTGATGACCGCAAGTTCTTGAGGCAGGGTGCTCCAATCCGCCAATGCATAAGGCACGAACCAGCCCTCACCGAGGGTACTCAAGCCCTGTTTTGGATCCAAGGCTTCGTCATCCTCCAAAGCTCCCGTTTTTACGAAGTTGAAGAAAGGGTTGCCGAATATGTCATCAGACCAGCCAAATAGCCATGGGCTGCTGGGATCAGCATATTCCACTTCAGCACCTATGCCGCCGTTGCGATCATCCAAAAGTTGCCCCGGTTCTCCTGTTTGAGCGATGGTCAATGAGAATCCATATTGCAAGATGATCTGTTCGTTGAGTTTGGCAATTGTTTTTTCTGACACAATCAACGCTCCGTCGGGGAGTTTGCGAAGTTCCCAGCGGGCTGTATCATCCAATTTTGTGTTGGTGAGGTCACCATCCACCAAGGCTAGTTCGTATTCACCGTCTTTTATTTCAAACGGATTGAACACGGTGACCGTGAGCGGTCCACGCCCGGATTGGTAGGTCAGCGTGCTGTCAAAGTCGGCTTCGAGGACCTTATTTCTGGTTTCTTCGTCAAGATCAAGGAAGTTTCCTCCCGCACCTTGACCTTCCAAGCGGGTGATGACAACGCCTTCGCCGTAAACTGTGTTGAGCGACAGGTCTACAACCGGACGAGGTATCGCCGTTTTGATTTGGATGTTGCGACGGCCTGCCAAAAAGGGGCGTTGCTGTCCAGTCACCGGCTGTGCAAATGGGTCAAGGGGAGCAAAACTGTTGTGTGCATACGCGATTACAGAGTAGTAGTACTTCTTGTGGTTGATAAGGCTTTTGCTGTTGCCACTGGCAAATTTATCCTCTGTAATGCTGAACGTATGGCGGATACCTTTATCGGCACCTTCCACTTGTAGCACAGGGAAGTAGACCTTTTTATCCGTGGCTGGATCGCGGGTTTCTTCCCAGTTGTACAATTTGCTTATGCCATTTTTGATGTCCACCTGATATACGAGGCGACCTCTATCAGGGTTACCGTAGTCTTTGGCAGAAACGTTCTCATCGCGCAGTTGATAGATCAGATAGCCTTCGAAGCGATAAAGTGCCGAATCTCTTACCAATGGATCGGGACTATCTTTGAAATAGTCTGGAGCAAGAAAGTCAAACTGTTGGTAATCTTCATTTTCCTTGTTAAAGTTATTGGACTCTGGGAATGGCTGGTTCGTGAGCACCACGACCACCTCTTTGTTCAATTCGATCCAGTCGGCCGTTGGCGCATCGGGGCCATCCAGCAGCTCAAAACAGTTGTCGAAAAGACCCTGTGCGAGTTTGTCAGCACGGAATAGGTTTTCCATGTCTGGGCATGGATATTCAATGTCCGGCACCCAAGGCACCCCAATGATAAGTTCGTTCACAGCACCTGGCTTGAGGGTGAACGGGCCTGAGGCCTGCAGGGTGCGGCGGTCGCCCAAAGGCAGGTTGGCCGTACACATACTCCAGCCCGTTGGGTCGTTCGGTGGTTCCGTAAAGCAGTAACGGATGCGCTTAGCGGTTGGGTTACCCGGATTGTAGCCACTGCCACCATAAGTAAGTGGGGTTCCATCTGCCCAGGTACCCGTAATGTAATTGTAAAACTCATTTGGAGCGCCAGGGTCTCCCTGACCGCCGCCGCCACGGTTGTAATACATGAAAGAATTCATGCCGAGCTCAAAGTCTTCTTCTATAAGGTCAGTGGGATCCGCCGTACTTGTGTCCGATACCAATCTGGTGCTCAAGGGGCCACGGAAATAGTCAACGCCCAGCAAAGGAATGTTAGAACCATAAGTAGCTGCACCACTTGGACAGGTAGCACCCGGATTGCCATCCACGGGATCCTGATTGTAGATGTACATCAAACTTTTGGCGGTATCGCAACCAATATAGTCATCCTCGTCACAGCCAAGATCCGGGTCAATCCACATAGCAAAGAACATGGAGTCAATGCGGTCGGCAGCCCGGTTGATAAGTTTGTAACGTTGGAACGTCATGTCGTTCAACTCATCGTTGGTAGTGTAGCCGAATGCCTGCACTTGCACCTCCATCTTGATGGGGTCGCCTTTGGTTTGGGCATGCGCCTGGCCGCCGCCATCGTCATTGTAAATCCAGAAGATCATCTCATCAGGATATTTGTCGAGCGGACAACCCCGGATCTCAATAGATGGGTAGTCGCCTTCCAGCGGCTCGTAAGTGCCGATGGTAGGGCCTACATCATAAAAACCTGCAAGCGCTTGGGTTGTGAAGGGCAGATCAAATCCCCAAACTGACTGAAAATAGGGGTTGCCTTTAGCCGGCCATGCTTTTATGTTGCGTGGAATGTCAGCCTCGTTAAGGTTGCCATTGGCAACGTTGGCCAAGTGCCTGCGAATATCTTCGCCCGTCACGCGGAAATGCCGATCCCAGTCGGCACAAGTGAACGATTCCGTGGTTCCTGCAAAAGAAATGGGTCCAGGCCAGAAATCGTTCTCGCCCAGATTACGATAATCTTGGCAAGCTAATTTGAGGTTGTTCCCTGGGTCAATGCCGCCCAGCCAAACCGCCCCTGCAAAAATGGACGAGACTTCTGGCTGGCCAGAGGCTGGATCCACTTTAGGTACGACGTAGCGGCCGTTCGACAAGTCCCACCAACAGTCGCCACCGCCCAAAAGACGGGCACGGACGTTATTGATAGCCTGGTCAATGGCACTTTCTGAGTTGGCGCACAGGTCTCGGTATTGTGCTTTTTTGGTGGTTCTCGGAGATGTTTTCCGGCCATCCGGCTCACGGGCTTCAAGGCCCCAAGTCCCTAAAGCCAGCAAGGCTATTATCCAAAGTCTATTGATACGCATGGAAATTGTGTTTTTAAATTTTTGAAAGTGGGTGGGGATTAGACAACTTTTAAAAAATTGTCAAATCCTCCCCAAAATTAGAAGAAGAAAAGAACGCCTGCAAAAATCCGGCGGGGCTGAGCAAAATTGTTCGGGTTGCGCACCAGCCAAGAGTAGGAGTCTAAGTACGCTTGGCTATCCAAACCATTCAGTTCCACTTCGCGCACTTCAGAAAGGCCTTCTGCAAAGGCAAGGAAGCCATCGTCTGTGGGAGAGCCTGAGGAGCGGTACACACTGATTATATTCAAGCGGTTTAGCACATTGGCCACCCGGAGATAAATATTCACATCCATTGGCGTTTTGGCTTTCGCATTGAAGCGGAAAGTTTTGTCCACCCGAAGATCCACATTGAAACGCCAAGGCAAGCGGCTGCCGTTGATGGAACCAATCGTTCCAAGTGCGTCAAAACGGGTTGGTCTGAGTTTTGCTGTGTAGGGGCGACCAGAGGCTGCATTGATCAGTACGTTGACCCCAAAGTTAGCCAAGATTTTCTTTCCATTGACGATAGGGCCGGTGTAAGCCTTGCCATCGTCGAAACGGTAGTCAATCGTGGCATTCAGGTTGTGACGCTCGTCAAAGTTGAGCGGGAACAAGTAGCGGATATTGCCGCGCGTTGTAAGGTTGTTCTGCGATTCTGCATCAGAACCGGTACCATCGGCAAATTGCAAGGTATAAGCAATGCGCATTTCCGTGTTTTTGGTGCGGCGCAGGTCATATTGCCATGTGAAGCCTTTCACGGTACCAAAGTCCTCGTTGCCATAGGTATCGTAGCTGCCAATAGTAGGCACATAGAGCACGGTGCGACGCTGAATCATGTCTCGGAATTCGCGATAGTAAGCCGAAAATTTGATGGCCGAACGCTTGTTGAGTTCTTGCTGGAAACCAACTTCATAGTCCACCACGCGCTCTGGGCGAAGGTTTGCGTTGTTCTTAGTGCCCGGGCGATAGAAATAGAAGTAGTTGCGCGGCGTCACTTCCCAGTTGCTCGGAGGGCGTTGCACCAGAATGTCGTAGTGTGCAAAGAAGTTGGCTTTCTCAGAAATAGGGAAAGAGAAAGCCAAGCGAGGCAGCCAGTTCACCTGTGGAGTATAGTCATCAAATGAGCCATTGGGGTCAAACGTTGGAGTGGTAACATCTTCATTTGGATTGAGCAGGTAAGGATTCACCACGCCACCGCCAAAAATGACGTTGCCATCGTTTGCTTGACGGCCATCAGGGAAGTACCAAGTATCGCCATTTCGATAAGCCGTGACTTCTGTATTCTGTTCGCTTTCGGTATAGACTTTAAAATCGTCGCCGATGGTGTTGGGTCGTACTTGACCTCCAGTCACGGTTGAAAAGAAAGTCTTTGCGTCCATCACTTTGTAAAGTGAGTAAGGATCCTGCAACACTTTGGTGTTCAAGTCAAATCGTTCCACGCGCAAACCGAGGCTGAATATCATTTTGTTGAATGTAAACTTGTCCTTCAACCAAGCCGCCTGATACAGCGGACGCAAAGGTGCATTGGGAAAGTTACGGACATTGTCTACATCACGGCTCGTGAAAAAGTCATTGAAAGTGATACCATCTTCTGTCTTGTTGCCAAGGTAATCGTAACCATAATAGTTGACGAGGTTTTGGTCCATCAGTTCGCGCGGGGCAAACATGGAGAGGCTCAACTGGCTAGGATCCAATCCGTTCACGTTCACCCACTCATTGAGTGGAACACCGAGGGAATTGCGGACTTCACGGTAAAACCTGTTTTCTGGTCTATCAACCGTTGCGTAAGGGTGCAATGGAACCCAGATACCAAAGTCCGTGGAAAACACAGAGTCCCTTACCAGGGTATTGTCCAAGCCATTGAAGTGAATGTTGGCATATTGGTCGCCCCATTGATACAATTCGTTCGGATTCACACGATAGAACCGATTGGTGCGCTGCTCATTGAGCAACCCGAACTGGATGTTGTGCGTACCACTTTTGCCAAGTTTCAAATCGAAACTGATGTTGGCATTGAGCGTCGCAACGTCATCTTCTCTTTTTTCAAAACGGTTGTATGTCAAGCCGATATTGGAGTACATCCCATCCCAAACGTCGTCGAACACAGGGGTAAACTGTCCATTTCTTGCAAGATAGGTCGCGAGGGGATCAAACTGCGCGTTGGCAGCAATGGCATCCTCATCCTTAATGGCAAACGCATTGTAAGCCTCCAAAACAGGGTTTTGAGTACCCGGAGTATATCTTATGAAAAGGTCATTATAGCCAATGTTTACAATTTGGCTGCTGTCGTTGGGGCCAATGGCTGGGTTTTGATAGGTATCGAATTTGCCAATGTAGCCATAATCAAAAAGGCGGTCTTCGTGGCGTTTATCGTAGGTTTTGAACAAACTGCGCTCAAAAGCAAATTGCAAGGTGTAGCTTGCGTTGCTGATAGAAACGAACTTGCTGCTGGCTTCGTCTTTATTTGGTTCCGAGCTGCCTAGGCGGTGGCGGAACCGGAAGTTGCCCCGATAAGTGTTTCTGTATTCAGTGGGGTTGTTTTGTGCGTTGAGCAATTCCCAAGTTGGCCTGTTGTTATCGTTGCCACCATTCACCAAATTTCGTTCGTCGGTAAAAGTACCCGTAAGACTCACGTCAATATTGGTGGAGAGCCGGAGGTCAATCTTGCCATTGAGGTCAAGGTTTGAAGCAGCCTGAAAGGGTCTGGCGTCCAAGGCATCCACATCCTTGTTGGTGAGGTAAGAAGCGTTGCTGACATTGATGGGGCCTAAGCGTCGAATTGGATTCGCTTCGAGTTCTCTCAGCACACTTTCTTTCACGCGGTAAGTTGGCAAAGCCGCGGGATCATCTTCATCGCGATTTAGATATTGGGCTGACATTCGGAAGCCCAATACGGTGCGACTTTTGCCGTCTGCCAATTTTTTCTTGATGATCGGACCACTGATATTAGCCGTGGCAAGCAAGTAGCCAAAAGCATCCAAGCCATTGGAATTTTCCACGTCAAACCCGCCATGGTATGCACCTGCCGGGCCTTTCGTAGTACCTGACACGATACCGCCCGTCACGTCGCCGATTTCAGCGCCCAAACCGCTGGTGATCACCTGCAACTGCTCCAAATCCTGTACTGGAGGCACCCCGCCTGTTACCCGGATACCATCAATGTAGTAGTCCGTACCGTTGGCACGCGCACCTTTGATGTTCACGTCGCCGCCGTCAATCGAGGAAGCGCCCACGGTAGTAGCCACGATGGTGTTTATATTCCGCGTGGGCAGATTTTTGAGCTGCTCGGAGGTTAGCGTCTGGCCACTGGAGGTTTGGTCTTGCTGGATGAGTGGGACTATGTAGCCCACTATTTCGATTTCTTCCAAGACCTTTGAGTTGGACATAGTCACGTTTTGAGTCGTGATTTGTCCCCCTATTACCCGCACCGCAGTGATACGCTGTGCTTGGAAACCCGTGTAGGAAAATTCTACATCATAGGTGCCCGGGTCAAGTTGGATACGGTAGTCACCGTTGTAATCTGTGATAGCGCCGCGCACGAAATCTGTGCCTTTTGACACCTTCACGGTTGCTCCAATCAACGCATCTTTGCCATCGCTTAGATTGCCCGTCAACACCGTTGACTGAGCCAATGCGACGACGGCACCAAGCAGGAGCATCGCAAATGTTAATAGTAAAGAACGTACCATAAAACAGAGATTGAAAAATTTACTTGTTAGGTTTGACGATTATTTTTGAATCATTCTGACCGAATGATTCTGAATTTTATCCAAAAGAACTTCTGCCAATAATCTTTTCGATTCCAGCGTCCAGCCCGCCACATGGGGCGAAAGAACGACGTTTTCTTGGAGATGCAAGCGTTGGTAAAGCGTTTTTTCCTTTTCCGTAAAGGTGTGGGGCTTCTCGTTCTCAAACACATCCAAACAAGCTCCTCCGATTCGCCCCGAATCCAAGGCCTCCACCAAGTCTTCCGTTTTTACACATTGTCCGCGAGCCGTATTTATCAGCACAAAACCCTTCTTGCATTTTTGGATGAATGATGTGTCAACATAGCTCCTTGTCTCCTCCGTCAGCGGCAAATGTAAACTGATGATATCTGCCCGACCTTGTATTTCCGCTAAATTTGTTGCTTTTACCCAAAGCATTGGTTCCGAAAAACCGCTCGGTTTGTATTTGTCAAAAGCCAATACTTCCATTTCCATTCCTGCCAATTTTCGGGCAAACTGGCTTCCCGTATGCCCAAACCCTATGATACCAAGCACTTTTCCCTTTATTTCCCAGCCCCGATTGGCCTCCCGCCGCCAGATGTTTTGGCGCACTTCGCGGTCGGCACGGGACAGATTGTTTGCCAAAGCGAGCAACATCCCCAAGGCCTGTTCTGCTACTGCGTTGCGATTGCCTTCTGGGCTGCTCCACACATTCACCCCCCTTTCTGCCGCATAGGCCCGATCCACAATTTCCATCCCGGAGCCCAAACGCGCCACAAATTGCAACTTCACTGCCGCATCCAAAAAATCCCGGTTAACCAAAATCTTGCTGTTGATCACCAATCCTTCATACTGCCCGATAGCCGCCCGTGTTTCTTCCGGAGTGATGTCTGGCAAGAAATCACAACGCCAGCCCATTTGTTCCAGCCCTTCTTTCAATATGGGGTGACACTCGTCTGTAATTAGCACGCTTCCCATTTCGAGGTATGTTTAACCAGGTCGAAAATAGATCTTTTCCTTATGGTAATTTCGGCGGAATGTGTGAACGGCAACTCTCGGAGTGCGAACGCTACGCCTCGGTTCGTGAAAGAAGTTGATATTTCAGCTTTATCTACGGAAATTTGCGCCGATCTATTTTTTCCACTAACTCAGTCCTTTTGCCCGACAAGCGGCAAAGATATTCAGACAAGTATATGAAGCACATCTTTTTTTCAATTCTGACAGTATTGGCTTTTTGTCACTGCCAAGACCCCGTACCAGTAACTAAAAACATCCTAAACTGCTATGTTCGTTTCGATGCGGCTGGCCGAAAAGTGAAAGCCGAGGCTACCCTCCGCGATGCAACCCGCAAACAAATCATCGAAATGCCTGGGGGCATCCGCTTCCAATCTGCCGCAATGAAGGTGTTGCCGGTACAGGGCATCACCTATATGGTTGAATTCCCCGCAACATACACTGCGGAAACGCTTTTTGAATGGAAAAACAAAAAAGGGGAAAAGGGAGTATTCAAGATGGAAGTACCTTCTATTGACTCTTTTTTCTTCGACAGCAAGGAGCTTTCGGTCAAAAATCCCGCAAACCTTCGTTGGGTCGGCAAACCGCTGGGCAAAGGAGAGACCCTTGTTTTTATCTGGGAAAAAGTGCCCGATGGGAAGACGGTGCCGATGGAGGTCAGTACAACTTTGGGCGCGCCGCTCATTGAAATACCCGCAGCTAAAATAGCGCAGATAGGCCCTGGTGATTGGTCGCTTTATCTCGTGCGCAAACGTTTTGCGAAAGCCGAAGTCCCCGATTTCTTGATAGAAAGCGCGGCAGAGTTTTATACCAAGCCGATAAAGGTGAGGGTGGAGGGCTGAGGTTGTTTAGGGTTTAGGGTTTAGGGTTGAGGGTTGAGGGTTGAGGGTTTAGGGTTGAGGGTTGAGGGTTTAGGGTTTAGGGTTTAGGGTTTAGGGTTGA